>NZ_WNJY01000023.1:0-34791 GCF_010892355.1 Granulicatella sp. zg-ZJ
CTTTAGGTCTTACAACAACCTTAAAGACTTGTCCTTCCTCTCCTAATTTATCTGGAATTTTATCATAATTTGTGTCTTCTGTTGGACGATCTTTAAAACCATCTGTTACCAATTCATATCCTTTTTGTTTTAAAACATTAATCATTGGTGTTGTGTCATACATAATCTCAGCACCTGTATTTCCAACAACAGATGATTGTGGTGCTACAACATTATCTAATTCATCAACATATTTAATTGTTGCAATTTGTGGTGTATCAATCGTTTCATCTAGCACATATTGATATTTAATCACTTGGTCGGTTTTTGTGACATTACCAGATTCTGGTGCTGAGCCATCTTTTAATTTAGGCACACCATTTTCTCTCACTAAGCGATATACTTTACCTTCTACTGAACGAATAAATTCTGGAACATCTGTTGATGTATATGGAGTATAAAGTAATTCATTTGTTACAACATCCTCTCTACCCATAGTCACTTGTGCAGGTAGAATAGCGATAAATTCATTATTAACAACCGTTCCAATATCTCCAGCTAATTTTTCTTCTGTATTAGCAATATAATATTCACGATATACATTTCCTTTTACCGTTAATATTGGAATAGACGCACCATCCCCCCAATACGGATCTGTGCTATGATTATAGAAATATTCACCTGCTGCATTATCCGGATTCACAACAGCAACTTGACGTCCACTATTGGCAAAAATTTTACCATCAGATGTTAAACCAATACCTCCGATTGCCCACGTTGCATCATTTGCACCTGTACTATCACCAGATGTTGCATCTACAATACGTACTCGTTTAGATAAGTAGCTTTCTAATTTTGTGTAATTATCTTGTGTAGCTGCACCTTTTTCCACTTGATCAGCTTTTACTGTTAAAATGTAATAATCTGGTGTATTGAATTGATTCAATAATAAACTCATATTCCCTTCACTATCAAAGGAAATATCACTACCTACAGCCCAACTTCCAGCTCTGAAAAAGCGTTCAAAAGTGTCAAATAAGTTGCTTTTAAAAAGCGTTGAATCAACATATCCAACTGGTTCTACTTTTTGTGTTGCTGGATCATAAGACCAGAAACGGAAATAAATATCAAATGTATGGTCTCTTGTTGCTTTTTTAAATTCATCTTCTGTTCCAGGTTGTACTTTATTAAAAGATGGATCATAATCACGTGTGTGCATCCCAAAATAATATTTACCATCTACTGGATTGACAGCACCGGCTGTCCATGAATTTGTTCGCATAATCGCTTTATCTGCCCAGGTAGACGCATCGCTGACAAATTCCCAATAGTGTTTAGTAATATCATAGCGATATACCCCAACAATATTTGTTCTATTTGGATTTGCCTGCCCATTGATCATTGTATTGATATCACCCATAAATCCGATCATATAAGCATATCGTCCATCTTGAGAAATACCTAAACCATTAAAACGTAAATTATCTGTTCCAGCTGAAAAACCTTGTTTAGCAGCTTGTTCTTTTAAATGGTCGTAAACATTTTGACCATTTGACATTTTATCTTGTGAAATTGGTGTCACAGATTTATTTTTTACATCTACTTCATAGATAAGACCACTGTATTTTGGATTAGCATCTGCACGTCCCGATGCTTGTACATAGTAATAATCACCATTATTACTAAAACGTCCAATAGTTAATGCACCTCCTGTATCAAGCGTTGGTGTTTCTGCATGTGCAACAAGCACATTATTGTTGATTGAATCTCCTACTGCAAATAACGATGTCCCTAATAAAACAGAACACGTTCCAACTGTTAATTTACGAATAGAAAATCTTTGTCGCTTATTAAAAATCATATAACCTCCTAATAATTATCATATTTTATGTTTTTCTTTTTGTCATAACACTTCTTTATGAATATATTGTTTCTGTGTTTCTTTTTTGATGAGTATCTCCAATACCGTCTTGAACATTGACGACTATAAAGAATAATCCGTCTAATCAATCTATCTTTCAGTGTTACAACCAGTGTTTCTCATTTCTACAAATTAATATTCAGCCTTTATAAAAAATAAATTTTGTTATTCATTTGCACATAAAATCTTTTTTCATCATTATTCTCATACTTTTTTACAAATACTTTATATAGTGTATTTATAAGTCCAACAGTCAGTTTAAGAAACATCAAAAACTGTACACTCCTTTCTTTAGTGAATAATATGTGTTTGTCCATTTAAGTAGACTTTTACGGACAAGCAAAATGAGAAAATATGAAAAATAGATATATTATTTTCATGTGTTTATTTTCATAAAACTCTTTTTATTTTGTGAATTAGAAAGGCTAACGGTATACATACCCACCCCCATTATTCCATTATAAACATTTGTACAAAAATGTCTAGTTTTTTAGGATTTTTTTAATATTATTTCACTTACTTTTTCAAATAAAAATAAGTTTTAAACAAAAGTATCCGACGTAAACAAATGTTTACGTCGGATACTTTCTTAGATTTATATACTTTTTTATAAGTTTATCAAAAATCAATTTAGTCTATCTTTCCATTTTATAAATATACGTTTTCATACACTTGAAAAAACCATATCTATCTTATTTTTTCTGAAAACCTAGTAGACGTAATCCATTTAAAATGACGAGTATCGTTGACATTTCATGGAAAAAAACACCTTTCGTTAAATCTAGAATACCAAGCATATTTAATAAAATAAGTACTAAAATCACACTAATTGCAAAAGCAATATTGACTCTTGTAATACGCCCATACTTTTGACTCAGTTCATACAATAAAGCAATTTTTGATAAGTGATTTTGTGTAATGATAACATCACTAACATCCATGGCAATATCGGTACCACTCCCCATTGCAATGCTAACATCTGCATGAGCTAAAATTGGAGCATCGTTGATTCCATCTCCAATCATACC
Source organism: Granulicatella sp. zg-ZJ (assembly GCF_010892355.1). Taxonomy (NCBI): domain Bacteria; kingdom Bacillati; phylum Bacillota; class Bacilli; order Lactobacillales; family Carnobacteriaceae; genus Granulicatella; species Granulicatella sp. zg-ZJ. Next base: position 2,929 of record NZ_WNJY01000023.1, read on the forward strand.
TACAACTTTCTCATCATGTTTATATTGTTGCATATATGTTACTTTATCCTCCGGCAAACACTCTGCATAAAACTTAGGTAATCCTAATGTATTCGCAACACTTTTTGCAGCGTGCTCTCTATCTCCAGTAAGCATAACAACATCTACAAGATGTGTTTTAAATACCTCTACCATTTCTTGAGCATCTTTTCGTACTGCATCAACCAACTCAAAATAACCAATGACTTCGTTATTTTCTGAAACAAATAATAATGTTCCTTGACTTTCTTTTTCTAAATAATGATGTGTATCTGTACAATCACGCATAAAACGCTTATTACCAATAGATAGTTGATTCATTTGTAAACCACAACCTGCAATCTCTTGAATGACTACATCTTGTGGTAATGTCGGATAAGACACATCTTTAAAATAAGTCATAATTGACTTTGCCAATGGATGTGATGACTGACTTTCCATAGACAGCACAAGTGGTAAAACCTCTGGTTTATCCAAATGATAATGATGTACTCGAAATTGACCTGTTGTTAATGTTCCCGTTTTATCACTAAATAAAGTCGTCATACGCATCATTTTTTCCAATGCATTCCCATTTTTGATTAAAATACCATTTTTAGCACCAAAACTCATCGCACTGAGCATAGCTGGAGTCATTGATGCAATAAGCGCACATGGACTTGCGACAGTCAATAAAATCATACCTCGATAAAAGGCGTCTGTAAAACTCAATCCTTGGATACACATTAAATAAGTAATAAAGAATACAACTGTTATCAATACACCTAGCACATACGTTTTTTGTATTTGATGAATACGTTTATCTAAATGACTTTTACTATTATTAGCTGTTTTAACTAAGGATACAATATGTGAAAATACACTATCATGACTTGTTTTTGTTGCGACGTAAACACTCGTATCTCCAATATTGATTGTTCCAGCAAATACATCATCACCAATTTCTTTATATACAGGAATGCTCTCTCCCGTTAATACACTTTCATTCACGAGCATCACTTTAGAAGCTGTTCCATCCAAAGCAATTTGCTCTCCTTTTTTAACAATCAATGTTTGTCCAATATCAATCTGATCAATATCTACAATTTCTGTCGTATCATCTTCCTTTAAAACCATTGCTTGTTTTGGAATATGTGTCATTAACGATTCCATTGTTTTCATTGATTTTTGATACACATAATCCTCTAACATTTCTGAACCAGAAAAAATAAATAATAAAATAGCCGCTTCGCTAAAATACCCAATAGAGATGGCACCACATGCCGATAATATCATTAGAAAATCAACATTTAATCTATGCTCTTCAACAATATCAGAAATAACATCTTTGACAATTTCATACCCTAATAATACGCTAGCAAGACATAACCACAACGGACTTCCTGATAGCTGTATCTGCTCACATAATAAACCGATACCTAGACTAATACTCCCTGCCACAAATAGTTTTCCTTCCTTTGTTTTTAGTAAATCAAACATATTTTTCCTCTCCTTTTTATTTGATAATACAAAAAAGAGCATACCCGTGGACAGTTCGTACTGTCTCACAGATATGCTCAGTTCATTTACTAAACATTTTTCTGCTGTCTAAACACTTATAGACCCGGCTACGTAAAGAGCCATTACTGCTCTTTACTGCTTGTTCAAAAAATAATTTATTTCTATACATATATAATAAAAGAAATGACATATTTTGTCAAGAAAAGTTTGAGAAAAAATTCACTTTTTTACCAAAAATTTTGTTCTTTTTTATTCTTCAGATAAAATAAATTGTTCTTCTTTTTTATCAAATGATAAAAGATATGCTTTTCCACTCTCAACAGTTAATGATACTTTAGAAGACCCCCTTGTTGTTGTGACATTTTTATAAATCACACCAGGTCTTGTGTATGAGTAAGTCACTTCAAGCACAACTGTTCTCGGCATAGCATAAATTAAATATTGACCACTCTCAAAAAAGATTGCTACTTCACCACTAACACATGTACATAAAAATCTTTTTGCGTAATAATTTGATTTCCTCTATTAAAAGAAATTTTTACCGCTCCTGGATGCTGAGATAGCCATTTTTGTTTAGAACTTTTATTCATTTTATAAGATACAACACTTAGAATACATCCTAAAATCACAATTCCTATAAAAACATATGCCATTGGACCCATTGAGAAAAAATCGTTAATAAATTCTTCTATAATATTTCCTCCTTTCTTTTTTATTTTTTAATCTCTTTTAACACATTTAGATGTGTCACAGAACTTTTTTCACCAGTTATCCGAAGATCATCAAGAAGTTGATAATATTTAAAATTTCCAAATAATGTTAAATCAAATTCTTCTTGATGACCGGCATCGTTTACATAAAGTGTCAAATGACTATCCTCTTTTTTTGCATATAGTGACACACTATCAAAGGCATAGCACTTTTTTGACCTTTCTCAAAAATACAAAAACTCGTATCATCAATCGCAATCTTCATATTTATCTGCCTTACTAATGAAACAAAAATAAGAAGAAATAAAATACCACTGAATAAGATAGCGGTTTTAAAACTAAAAAATAATCGAGAATAAAATAAACAATACCTATACCAATGACAGTCGCTACAAATTGCCAAATTAAAGCAAATGGACTGATACGATAGACTTTCATTCTACCCCTCCTTTACCTTTTATTATACCGCAAGCCTATAAAAATACGAATGCTTTCATGTTAAAAATCTGATTAAATCAAGGACAAACCAACATTGGTTTATCCCTGATGTCTATCCCACAACAGCAATGACTTCTATTTCTATTAGAGCATCCTTTGGTAAAGCTGCCACTTGATAAGCGGCTCTTGCAGGAAACGGTGCTGAAAAATAACTTGCATATACATCATTCATTTTTGTAAAATCAGCAATATCTTTTAATAAAACAGTTGTTTTCACAACATTTTTCATCGTTAATCCTGCCTCACTTAAAATAAACTGGATATTTTCTAATGATTGTTTTGTTTGTTCCTCAATCGTACTACCTGCAAATTCACCTGTTTCAACACAAATTGGTAGTTGACCAGAAACATAGACAGTGTTTCCTACTTGTATTGCTTGAGAATAAGGACCAATAGCTGCCGGTGCTTTAGCACTTTCTATTTTTTTCATATAATACCTCCATCATCAGTTTTGTTCATTTAATATATCATCAACACATGATGATAGCAACTTTACGAATAATTATATCAATTTATCTATCGCATTTTTCAAGTCAATTAAAAAAATCTCTTTCATCTTATTGAAGGCACTATTTTCTATTTCTCTATAAGTACTCGTAAGGACTGTTTGAATTGTATTACCCAACGGACACTCTTTATTCGTATTTTTATCAATTTCAAGTAATGATTCTTCATGAATTGCTTGAAAAATATCAAATAATGTGATGTCTTTAGAAGATTTTAAAAGTCTCGGTTTAGCACTACCTTGTTTTGTTTCAATCAAATTTGCTTTTTTTAATTGAGACATAATTTGTCTTACTAATGCTGGATTTGTATTGATACTTTCAGCAATATCTGTACTTGTGATACGTTTATCTTCACAAAATACTTCTATATACAAAAGTATGTGAATAGCATCAGATAATTTATGTGAATGTTTCATGTTTTAACCTACAATCGTCACATAACCTTTTTGCAGAAGTGTATCTCTACCTCCACGAACACTATTGTCTTCCCACGTTAGAAATGCAATCACTTCGTTATTATTCAAATCTAATAATTGAGATATTGTCATACCACTTTCTTCAATCCAGTTAATAAAATATTTCCCACTTTCCAATTCAATGGCTTCATAAGGATCTACTTCCTCTGAAGGACCACCGTCCTCAACCTCACCCACAGATGTCCATTTTAACTTACCTTCTTCTAAGTATTCCATAATGAAGTGAAACCCTGTCTCGTACTGTACATCTAATTTCTTTCCTTTTAACATTTCAAATAGTGTCATTATATTTCTCCTTTTGTTATTTTATAACTTACATGTATTTTAACATGTAAGTTATAAAATAATAATAAAAAGAATTATTTTTCATAAAGTTCTTTTTTATTTTTGATTAAATCACACAAATAAAATTATGTTATACTAAAATTTAAAAATAAAAAACCGATAACGAAGAACATTCCTCATTATCGGCTGATAAAATCACTTATTCTTTTTTATTTCTAAATGAGTATACTACTCCAGCAATAACAAATAGAACTAATGAGTAAATAGAAGAATCTATAGTTCCTGTTTTTGGCAAAATAGAATTTTTATTTTCTTCTATCAATACTTTACTTAAATTAGAAGAATTAGTAGGTACTATTGGTTCAACATATGTATTGGTTATTGTATAACCATTTTTTTGAGTTCCTTCGACATTAACGGTATATGTGTTGGCTCCTTTTGTTACTCGATTGTTCGCTTCACCAACTTCTTTCACGGTATAGATATTCGGTGTTGCTTGTTCTGGAGTATCTACGACTAATAAATTTGTAAAATCATGTTTCCATTGATTAGATTCGTTTAAGGTAACAGGAGCACCTATTGCTTCTCCATTTTTATATAACTGTACTTGTACACTACTTTCACTTACTTTTCCGACCCATACTTTTGTGACACTCACACTTGTTGTTCCTGGTTGTAGTGGTGTTGGTTTGATTGGCTCGACATAGGTATTGGTTATTGTATAACCATTTGCTTGCGTTCCTTCTGTATTAACCGTATATGTGTGGTCTCCTACTGTTACTCGATTGTTAGCTTCCCCAATTTCTTTCACAGTATAGATATTCGGTGTTGGTTGTTCTGGAGTATCTACGACTAATAAATCTGTAAACTCATATTTCCATTGATTAGATTCGTTTAAGGTAACAGGAGCACCCATTACTTCTCCATTTTTATATAACTGTACTTGTACACTATTTTCGCTGACGTTTCCACGCCACACTTTTGTGACACTTACAGTTGTTTTACCTGGTTGTAGTGGTGTTGGTTTGATTGGCTCAACATAGGTATTTATTATCGTATAGCCATTTGCTTGCGTTCCTTCTGTATTAACCGTATATGTGTGGTCTCCTACTGTCACTCGATTGTTAGCTTCACCAATTTCTTTCACTGTGTATACATTTGGTGTTACTTGTTCCGGAGTGTCTACAACGAACAAATCTGTAAACTCATATTTCCATTGATTAGATTCGTTTAAGGTGACAGGAGTACCCATTGCTTCTCCATTTTTATATAACTGTACTTGTACACTATTTTCGCTGACATTTCCACGCCACACTTTTGTAACACTAACTCTTGTTTTCTCTGGTACATACGTATTTGTAATCGTATTACCTAAAATGGTTTTCGTATAGTTTTCTGGAACATTCACTTCATCTACTGTATAGGTGTAAGCTACTCCACTATTATCTGTTGCTGGTAAGTCTCGCCATGTATGGCTTGTTGTACCTGAAGTCAATTCTACGACTTCACCATAAACGACTCCATTTTGATACAACTGTACTGAAATCGTTGGTTTTTCTGTTGGTCCATTCACCCAGACTTTGTTTACAGTGTATTCCGTTTTTCCTGGTACATACGTATTCGTGATGGTATTATCTACAACTGTTTTTTCATACCCTGCAGGAACGTTGACTTCATCTACTGTATAGGTGTAAGCTACTCCACTACTGTCTGTTGCTGGTAAGTCTTGCCATGTATGGTTCGTTGTACCTGAAGTCAATTCTACGGCTTTACCATAAACTGCTCCATTTTGATACAACTGTACTGAAATCGTTGGTTTTTCTGTTGGTCCATTCACCCAGACTTTGTTTACAGTGTATTCCGTTTTTCCTGGTACATACGTATTCGTGATAGTATTATCTACAACTGCTTTTTCATACCCTGCAGGAACGTTAACTTCATCTACTGTATAGGTGTAAGCTACTCCACTATTATCTGTTGCTGGTAAATCACGCCATGTATGGCTTGTTGTACCTGAAGTCAATTCTACGGCTTTACCATAAACTGCTCCATTTTGATACAACTGTACTGAAATCGTTGGTTTTTCTGTTGGTCCATTCACCCAGACTTTGTTTACAGTGTACTCCGTTTTTCCTGGTACATACGTATTGGTTATCGTATAGCCATTTTCTTGATTTCCTTCCACATTAACAGTATATGTATGGTCACCTACTGTTACTCGATTGTTCTCTTCCCCAACTTCTTTCACTGTGTATACATTTTCTAAATTTTCCGATTTATATTTTGGAAGCTTCATAAATGTATATGTCCAATTTCCATTTTCTGTTAATTGAACAGGGTTTCCTTCTGGATTACCATTTTTATACAATTGAACAGTAACACTCGTTTCTTTAACACGACTAGCCCATTGTTTTGTAACTTGAACTTGTATCTGTTTTTCCCATCCTGCATACGCATGCAATACATTTGGAGTGATAATATTGGTAATCGGTGTTGTTCCAGATGCAAATCGTAATGAAAAATCGAATGGATTGGCATCTCTATTTGCTACTATTTCTGCATCTGTTATTGGATTATTATCTTCTGTGCCATCTGCATGATGATTATACCAACCGACTAAAGCATACGTTGGACGTGTCGGTTGAGAAGTGTCATCCAATAATTTTAATTGTGGAATATCTGTCCAAGGATCAGTTGAACTATATATTGTATATAAAAACTCTTTTTCCGTCCCTGAATCAAAAGTTCCGCCATTTGCATGATAAATCATTTTAGCACGTTGTCCTAAAACAACTTGCTTAGTCATTGGGTTTAATACAAAATCCCACATTCCAACACTTGTATGATCTGAAAGTGGTGCAATCGGTTGAGTAGTGTCTTTACTTACATAATGTAATAACTTAGCATCTTCACTAGTCGCTTCATAAGCATTTGTATTTAATTTTTCATTTGCAAATTCATTATTATTCGCCCCTCTAGCAACAACATAACCAACGTGACGATTGGCATTTTCAATATATCCCGTAGCAATACCGGTAGCTATCAATTTAGGTGTTTCACTAATAGAAACATTAATCGGTTTCGTTAATGCACCCGTTAAAATAATCGAAGATTGCCCGTCTAAAACACGAACATCTCCACCTTGAATGGTTGCATTTGGCGTGATAATCACATCTTTTGCAGCGTAAATATTTTCGCCACTTAATTCTCCTTGTTTTAAGTGGTGTGAATTGCCAACAGACCAATCTCCTTTTGTATTGTTTTGTATAATGGCATTATCTACTTTTAAATACCCTGCATTATAGATACCGCCAACCATTTGGTAACCTACATTATTTGATATATTAACACCGCCTGTTAATGTTAAATTACCTTGATTATAAATAGCACCCGCATTATTGGAAGCCGTGCCGCCAGTTATAGAGCCTGATTCCATAAACACGGTATTACCTGGTCCTATAAACATGCCACCACCATATGACAAATTTCCCCATGTATAAGCTGCGTTGTTCATCAATCTCGTATTTTTCAAAGTTAAATCAACACCAGATACTTCATCTCGTTGATTTGAAATCGCAATAGCAGCACCTGATACATCTGCCATAAAATTACGAATAGTTGTATTTTCTATTTTAGCAGTAACGGTACTACCTGTATAAAATGAAATAGCTCCACCATATTTAGCAGTATATTTTCCTGCATTCCAAAATGCTCCACGACCTTCTAAAGTAGAATCGATTAAATTAAATGTTCCACTTCCAACAACTTGGATTAACCCACCTGCTTCTTTAACACGTGTGCCATCTCCTACAGACATAGTTGTATTGGAAATTGTCAAATGTGATCCTTCTGAAGTAATTGCTCCACCTGCAACACCAATTTCCCCTTTTCCCTCTAATAAAGTAAAATTAGAATGATGAACTTCAGCATGAGATACATTTTCAAATTTAATAGCTCCTCCAGTATTAAATGGACCAGCAACTTTAAATGTTGTTCCATAAATAACAACTTCACTATCAGTTGCTTCAATAGCTCCACCTTGATATCCACCTTTTGTTTGCCAATCATCATTGCTATTTTCTTCAAATACCGTAGTAGTTTTATCAGTTGAAGCTGCATCTTTATTAATATAAAGTTTAGATCCACCTTCTAGTTTGATCGCTCCACCTTCTCCATTTGAACCATTTGGTGAAGATCCTGATCTGTTATGACTAAAGCGTCCACCTACAATATTAATCGTACTCGTTCCAGCATAAATCGCTCCACCGTGAGGGGCTAAAATAGGATCACCCGGTTTTTCAACGACAGGGGTATCTTTTTTAGTTGTATTTTCTATAAATTCAACATTTTCTAAATTTAATGTTGCATGCTCCGCAAAAATAGCTCCACCACTATAACGTTGTTTATTTACAGTATCTATTATGTTCTTTTCAAATAATTGAGTCGTTCCTTTTTTTACAATGGTATTTTTTAGCGTTAATGTTGCACCATTAGTAACAAGAAATAAACGAGATTGATTATTCCCATTAAGACGAATATTTTCAAAAGTAACTTGTCCACCAGAAGCGATAAACATATTCTCTATCAAACCGTTTGTTGTTAATTCAACACCATCAGATGCTGTTATTTCAACTGTTTTTTGGGATAAATCAATAGAACGAGATATTTCGAAAGAAGAATTAATTAGAATATTATCGCTATTTGATTCCAATGCTTGAATAAGTTCATCTTGAGTATTAACAGTAACTGTTGTAGCATAAATCGTTTTCAAATTCATACAAAACAAGCAAGTGAAAAAAATCACAAATACTGAATGCCATTTTAAACTTTTTGTACTCATATTGTGCATACTCCTTTTATACTTTATTTTTTGATAAAAATTTGAATATATTATTACACATATTATACGACCAATCATCCGTAATTTGTCAAGGATTTATTCGGAAAAACTTTACAATTTATTGTCTAATTCATCATTTTGACATTTTTTTGAAATGTATCAACAATAGAAGTTATTCAGGGAATATGTTAATGTAGTAGAACGAATATTTTATTCTGTATTTTTTGTTTGTTTTAAAAATATCAGGTCTTAATAATATAAGTCTTAAAATTTATGAAAAAAGCAGCAAATACTGTATATTGTTAAAAGATTATAGAAATTTTATCTTATTGTGATTGTAGTGAGTATTCAAAAAAAGAAGTTCTATAATAAATATATGAATAAAGACTTGAAACTATAACTCAAGTATTTGATTTTAACTATTCAATTTTTCTATTTTGCTATTCCAAACTGGAATAGCAAGTAACACAATTACTAATATATAAACTATCTTATCTGCTATAGTATTATTAAGTAATTGCATATGATCTGTTGCCTTAATATTCGAATTAAACATATTAATAACTGCTGTAGAAAAACTAATCGCTAATGGTATAACTACAGATAAACCAATAACAGAAATAACATAATTTAACATCTTACTTACGTGATAACCAAAATCCTGATCTGGCTCGTTTAAGAGAATTCCCATAAAGAAATGATCTCCAAGACCGATAATTCTCGTCCAGCAACCTTCTGGCTGATTGCCCTCCTTACACAGATACACAAGGATATCGTCAATATAATTTTCATGTCTACAACTATCTAGGAAAGACATTTCTCTTGTTTTTTCAACTTCTTCATCAGCATCATAATAATGAAGCATCTCGATTTTATCCTCATAACGATTCGCTAAGCTTCTATCCTCATCTGCAAAGAAAAGGAAATCATCTTCAGCGACGGCTCCTACTCTAATAAAGGATCTTGTTTCTTTAGATGTTTCCCAAAAGCTTGCATTTCCGTCCTTTATTTGTGCTGCTGCAATTACTTCTAATGTCAATCCATCTTCACTATCATAGTAGCCGTAGGTAAGTACACCATTTGCTTTCTTTGCACCAGGGAAATCAACAAGAGCAGCCTTCGTTGTCTTTGTTATTGGTAATACACAAAAGTGTTGATAAAACGGTCTAAAACCTGTTTCTTTATAATTCATCTATTAGTCCTCCTTACTTGATATGTATACGCATATTAAATAGTCATTGTAAGAAGTCTCCTACTAAACGATCTTACTTTAAACCTAACCTCATTATCTCTTCGCAAACCTGGAGGAACTTTTCATATAATTCTCCATAATCTACATAAGTTTTATGTACTGCATAGAACACCGCAGTGTTCACCTTCTTATTACCAATCAAACTATATCGTAATGGTTTGATCTGAATTTTCTTTAAATGAGCATATCTTTCTTCCTCAATACACATGATGATATTTCCATTCTCAAAAAGGCAGTATATCGATACCACCCACCAATTCATATAAGGTGTCACACTTGAAGTACCTTGGCCATACTGTCCTTTAAAATCTGCCCATCACAAATCGGTCTTTCCTTAAAAACATAAGGAATCTTTAAACCTTGTGCTTTTTTTGATTCAGCATTTCTATCTGCCTACTCAACAAAATGTGTATATGTATTTTCAAAGGTCGTAGGAGAAACCATCTGACTCACTTCACTTGTATGGTTAGCCTGTCCAGATTTCTGAATTTCAAATGATACAAGGCGTTTCACTTCACCAATACACTCATCGATTGTTTCCAGATAATAGAACCACGTGCCATCTTTAGCTTCATCGCAGTGATAAGAGGTCTTTTGTGCCCAGTCAGAAGTAACATTGAATATCTTATACACTTCTTTCTCGACACTAATTCCGTATACCAACAATTCTAGAATGCCTACTGAAACGATATTCTTTTCTGCTGATACAGTTACCGGAATTAACTTAAGTGTATTTTTAATCCCATCAAACAGGTCATTAAGGCGAAGTGCTATCGTATCTACAACTGCAGCACCTTCTTCAAATGAGCCATTAGTCCATACGCCTCGTATACTATCTTCCTTTTCACCTCTACATCTGTAATATACAGGTCCAGAATAAAGATAGTCTTCACCTAAAACAAGATAGTTTCCGTCATCAGTTCTTTCAAAAAGATGTGAGTGTTTTTCAAAATCGATACCTTCATTAGTTCTGTTATAGCAATAATCTGCCGGCAAAAAGCTGTTCCTGTTCATAGGATATGTAGCTGTCACAAGACTGTACAATTGATCCGGCGTCATCTTTGATGTAGTTCCATTTGAGCTGACATAGTCATTGATGACTTCTATTACTTTTTCCTCGATTGTCATGACTCAATCACCTCCAGCTTATCTCTTAATTCTTCCAGCGTTTCTGGCATACGTGTCAGATCAACAAAATGCAGTCTGACTGTTGTTCCATCGCCAGATTCAAATTCTATATCAGAATAATCACGCATCTCATCATTTAATGGGTAGAGAAGCCAGATTTCTGATGTTTCATATTTCTTAGAGTAAGCATACATTTGATACATATCACTTTGAGAAATACCATAATTGGCGTGTTCACTATTGATGAGGCTTTTCCATTTGGTATCCATTATGACGATTCTATCACCACGCTTACAAACGATATCTGGTCTCAGCGCAAACTGGCGTCTTGGATCCATGAACAAATAATATCCTTTGTCCTGACTTGACACTTCCCAGCCTGCCGGTCCTAGCACCTTCTTTATTTGCTGCACTACATAACTTTCGTATACACTCTCCATTGGAAATAACAATGCCCTTGATGTATTCTTACCAGAGAATGTTGTAAATGATTTATTCATAAGAAATACCTTAGACCACTGCATAAGCATTTCATAGTCTTTCGTATTTCTATCAATTTTCACCTGTGAAAAATCCTTCGTATAATTCGTTGAAGGTTCCACCATTTCAAATGTTGTCAACAACTGTTTAATCTCTTTTGAGTTTTCAGTACTCGTTGTCAACTTCTGTAATTTAAGTAATGTCGCTTTGACAAGTTTATTCTCTGATCTATTTGGATGGAATTCATCATAGGCAACATAGAATCTTTCCCTATGCGCCATGTTTGTTTTTATGTGCTGGCTTGTAAGAAGTTTCCCTTTATAGAATTTGAGATTATCTTCTTGTCCAACATATGCAGATTTAATGCCACGCTTAACCAGCTGTCGTACTTCTTGCAGATACATATTTATAAAAATCTCATAGAGATTCATGCGATCCACTTTTAAACTAGAATCATTAAATACCTTACTAGGAAAATCCTTCATGCTTTTTAGCATCTTCAGGAATATTCTTTTTGTTTCCTTATTACCAGTGTCTTCTCCAGAATCAAAGCTAATCTTAGGAAGTATCTGTATCTGATAACCGCTATTCATCTGGATCAAACCTACATAATTCTTGATAGTTACGATATCACCAACATTACGTTTATAAGAAATGTGCATAAAATCCAATGCATCAGCATTTTTTTCATCTCCTGAGAATTCATGGATAAATTCCACAAGGTTATGGAAAGTCGCTGTATCAAGATATTTATATTTTTCATCATTTTCGAAATCAACATTTCCGGTAATAGTATCAAACTCTCTCACCTCTAGCAATTTATCCATTTATCTCACCACGCTTTATATAATCTGTTTGTAACTTTCAAGGTTATCAAATGCCTCACTGTTGATGGTGTATTTCTTGTCAGGAAGATCAACAACATCATCTGCATTGCCCTTGAATATACTTTTGACTTTAACCTCTTCGTCAAGAATGAACTTCGTTGAAGGATCTGTCTTTCCATTATCACCAAGGACCAACTGGATCTTCTGATAATCTTCATAGAAGTATTCCTGAAGAAGCGGAATAACAGAATTTTCGAAGATTGCCCTTAGGGTTTCTATTGTTGGATCTTTTGCAAGTTTTGTAAAGAACGCATGACCAATTGTATGTTCTCTATCATAGAGGAAAGTAATACGTTCATTAATCTTTTCAAGCATTTCTACAACATCAAGATCATCTACCTTGTCAGCACTAATATCTCTGAGTACATTCGCATCTGGCATCATCTCAACAAACTGAAATCTTCTACGAAGGGCAGTATCCATTAAAGCAATCGAACGATCTGCAGTATTCATTGTTCCAAGAATATATACATTAGACGGAACACTAAACAGATCTCCTGAATAAGACAGAACTGCCGCAGCCTGCTCATCCATTCCTTCTCTCTTAGTGTCTTCGATCAACGTAATCAATTCACCAAAAATCTTTGAGATATTTCCTCTATTGATCTCGTCGATAATAAACACATAATTCTTATTTGATGACACCTTATTATTTTGAACTAAATCACCAGATTCAAGCACAACTTTCGACACTTTAGCATTACGATCAATTTCATTACTCTCTGGCATAGTTACACCTTTACAAAATGCTTTAAAAACTCCATCTTGAATCGTATATCCTATGTCATCTCCAAAATTCAATACTGGTTTGATGCCTTCGATAAATTCCTCATATCCATAAGACTGATGGAAAGTAGTAAACGCCACTCTACCTGTATCCAGCAGTTCACGATAACGAATCATCACTTCGTCATAATCCATAGCTTTTACACTATCCAGATCAAGCTGATCACAAATAGCCACAGCGTAAATTGCAGTGCTGTATGTTTTACCTGTTCCTGGAGGGCCATACAGGATCATATTTTTATCGTATGCAATTACTGATTCTTCCTCCGTTGTAAGATCAATATGAGATAAATCCATTCCCTTTAATGCCTCCCCCAATTCGTTTCTAAGTTTCCAAGAGTATCTACGTTTACCCTTTTCTACTACATATCTCCCAACAAACGGAACTGTGTAATAGCGCTGACGACCTCCATCAACACAAAGTGGACAATTCGTCTTTCTATGTACTCTCTCACCAAAGATACGTCCCCAGTTATTATATGAACCAGCTGAACCTCCATAGATTTCAGCAAGATTAGCACATGTAGATTTCCCACCCAGTTCAAGTATCATCTTGAACATTTTTAGGCTATCTTTATTTGTAACATCCGGATTATTAAGCAATTCGGTCCACTTCTCTTTTGTGATTCCCGGATCATATTCTTCTAAACTTGGCCAGTATGTAACGTCGTCAGCTTTCTTGCCAATTAGTTCTAACCACATCTTTTTCAATTCTGGTAAAACACTCGATTTAATCTCGATACCAGATCCCATTGGACTCCACTGCTGGTCAGGAAGTGTAGTTTTAAGGTCATCCTGCATCAACATTGATTCTGTATCATAATCTTGAATCCAGTCATATTCTGTATCTATGTGATTAGATTTAACTCCTGCTTCAGCTTTTTCAGGATCGTAGTGATCTGCTTCATAAGCGCCTTTCACTACATATCCATGAGCAAGAATTCCTCTAGGTTTAGAACCTGTCTTAATCAAGAAAATCTCATCACCAACAGTAGGTTGCTTACTTGCACAAGTCCAAGACTCAACAAATTTGTTTCCAAGCTTTGTATCTTTACACCATGTTTTGTAGTTTGTCCAATTCCAGCTTGCAGGATTCCATGTTAACAGCCATGCACGGCCAGTTGATTGTGTAGAGAATTTTCCAATGACATGCTCGTAATATGGAATGATCTTCTTTACTGCGGCCATTACATCAGTGTCATATTGTTCGTTTGTTTTACCCTCTGCTGACTCAACATAAACACAAAGTTGAACCTTTCGAATTTCACCTAAATCAATCTTTGCTTTGATCTGATCTACCGAGTCTGTAATGATTGCTGGATTTCCCCACTCGTCACTTCCAGACACATAAACCATTCCATCTTCTTTCGGAATATCTAAATGAGAATGGTATAATGCCATCGTTTTCTTATCAGTGCCATCATTCTTTATTTCCAAACTAATGCGGTATCTTGTCATACCATTGTCTTTCTCAACAAACAAAGAAATACTAGTAGGATTAGCTGCGTAATCCTTATATTTTATCTGCGCCCAGAGATATTTTCTAGTCTTCGTGTTTGAGCCATCCAGCCAAGAAATAGGCAAACATTTATCCAAGCCGAACAATTGCTCGCAACTCGCTGCCATCTTTTTCATTTCAGCAACCGCTGCCTGTCCTTTTTCTTTAACCTTAAGTAGTCTATCCTTTTCTACTGGATCAACGCCGACTGCCTCTGGATTTGAATATGGAACTTCCTGGTTATTCCCCAAGTAATCCAATACTCCTTTGTAATCGATATCAATTGCTACCATTTTCTTTATCACCTCTTGGTACTGCTTCTCAACAAAGAAAAATAATTCTTCCATTGTCATTTGGAGACCGTTTATATCAAACTTATCTGACATACTTAATACCGTAGGATACATTTTATCAGGAAACTCATCCATCATTGAAAGTCGTCTTGAAGTAGAATCAACCGTTGAATCCGCTCTCAAATAATTCTGTATATGCTTTTCATTATCGGAATTAACCCACCATAGCACTCTAACAGAATCAACTTTATTTATTATCAATGATTGAGCTTTCTTTACTATATCCGACTTCTTAAAGAATATATCTTCACGTGTCGCACTCGATTTCATCGTATACTGTTCCGCTGCTAATAACGCTGCCACAATCCAGACCGCATCATTAACACTGTATTTATTCTCAGTATCATTATTAGTTACCTGAATACACACTAACACTAAATTATATTATAAACCAAATGAGTAATATTTCCAATTCGTTTTGAATATGTCCCCAAGTAGTTGATAAGATCGATAAAAACTAAGGCTTTTCCAGATTCATTTCTTTCGTTTAGCGATAGAACTCAGAAAAGCCTTTGATTTCAATAGGTTTTCTTACTTAGATGTGCTTATTTTTGACAGTAATACGACCGCCTCCACATGTGCCTAGCAAACTTCCCATACTAGAGAACGAAAGTGGCAGCTTGGCTTTGAAATTATATTATTGAATGAAATACAGTTACAAATACATCGAACACCAGTATACACTAAAAGCCTATTCAGAATCTGACTAGGCTTGATTTTTTTTATTAAAATTTAAATTGACTAGCTCTTACAAGTTCAACCTTAGCACCCTCAATCACTTCACTAAGGATAGATTCGACAGATTTAATTTCAGTGATAAGTGGTACAATTTGTCCTGCCATTACTGCACCTTCCACCATATCTCCATCAATCATAGCCTTTTTAAGAGAACTTTCAGCTACTGTACGAAGAAGTTCCGCAGCAACTTCCTTAGTATTATTTGCTTCAATTTCAATCATTTCATCTGAAAGTTTATTTTTAATTTGGCAACAAGGCTCATCTGTGGAATAACCTGTAATAACCGTTGACATATCACCTGCATTAATTAAAGCTTTTTTAACATTTGGATGAACTGAAGCTTCTTCCGCAGCCATAAAGATTGTTCCCATTTCAATACCTTCTGCTCCAAGAGCAATCGCAGCCGCGAAACCACGTCCATCCGCAATACCACCTGATGCAACAACTGGCACACTCAATACATCCGTAGCTTGTGGAACAAGAACAGTGGTGGCTTCAACTATAGTATGACCTCCACCTTCCCATCCTTTAACTATGATCAAATCAGCTCCACCTTTTTCAGCAGCAATTGCATCAGCAATAGTTGAAGCCTTCAAAATTATTTTACATCCCGCATCATGCCAAAGTTTAAAATAATGAAGACAAATTTGTTCATCTACATTAATCAGTGTATCTGCATATATAACTGGTGTTTTTATTTCAGAAATCAACTTAGTTAAACGATCAAGGTTCTCAGGTATAAGAACTGTATTGATACCAAACGGTTTATCTGTCGATTTTCGAGTTTCCTCAACCTGTTCTTTAACAAACTCATCTGGAGCAAAACCTACGCCTAGAACTCCTAGGCCTCCAGCATTAGAAACCGCAGCAACCAATGGTGCTGTTGAAATTCAAGCCATAGGCCCTTGAATAATAGGCTTTTCAATATTAAGTACTTCACAAACACGATTAGACATATAAAGTCTCCTTTATTTTTATTTGTGATTAGTGTAACAAAATAAAAAAAGTGATTAAAGACAAAACCGCTTTATTTGTCGACCAAAATCCGCTCAAAACCATTACTCATAGATGTAGCTATCATCTCAACCACCTCTTCTGCTGTATGACTCTCATAATTTTCAATCCACCAACTGACTGTAGATAATACACTAGAAGCATAGAGTTTGCAAAAAAGTGACATTTTTTCTTTATTAACTTTAGGATATTTTTGAGAAAAAGTGAGCGCAATCTCTTCTTCAATTTGTGCTTGCATCATACGATAAGGAGAATATCCCTCTAATTTTAACTGAAAAATAACTTTAATTAATTTAGATTGCTTAGCCATTTCATCAAAATAAGTTACTGTCTTATCAATATCAAAATATTTTGGGCTCACTGTTTAATGTAAGATAGTTATATACTGAAAAATAAACTCATCACAGATAGATTGAATAGGTTACACTAAACTAGACAAAAATTATAAAGTGTTCTACACTGAACTAAAGAAAAGAGGAATCCCTTATGTCTAGAAAACCATACCTTAAACTGAATAAAGAAAATGCCAAGAACAATCGGAACCACTACTATCTATTCAGCGTTGAGCCTATCGAGAACAACAAACTCATCAGAAAATATGTCTACCTAAAGACTGTTTGCTCTACAAACTAAAAAAACGATTCTTTTGGTATCAATATTGAAAAATATGAGTTTTTTAATGATTTGTTAAGATACCTTATTTTTCATTTTATTTAGTCTATAAGCATACTTTTTCAGCGAGTTCCTAAAATGCTTCTCTCCCAAACTTCTTATTACTTTTCATCTACCACTCCTAACAAATGTAAATATTTAACTTTCAGATAATGTGTTTTCATTTTGAACACTGCTTTTCTAATCATTTTCTATATTATAATGTCTTAGAAGACGAGATATTATCATTGTTTAATTGTGATTCTTATGAAAATATTTTAAAACCGCATGTAGCTAAAAATAGTTACATGCGGTTACTTCATACGTAAAGTATTTTCTAACTATCCACTATAGTTGAAAATAACCTACTTTACACTTTCTTGGCCGGAGTGGATAATTTTGAACCATTTTCATTATAGATTCTTTTTTCATTGACTACAATTTTTTCAATGATTGCAGTTTCAAGATCTACATTGAGAATTTCAGAAATACCAAGTAAAAAAATAGCTACATCTGCTAATTCCTCTGCAATATTTGAAACATCATCCTTCAAATATGCCTGAAATAATTCATTAACCTCTCCATATAAACATAGTAACTCAAATTTAATATCTGTAGTATTAAAGCCTTTCATTTTTTTATTTTCTAAAATCTTCTTTTGGCAATCTTTTAATGACGTAATCATATTATACAATCCTTTCAACTTTTATAAATTTATCATACAATATTTTGTCCTCTTTGGAAACTTTATGTGCTACCTCTATAAAACCTACGTTTCGTTGTGATAGATATCCCCTTATATCCCTAGTTGTTTGTTCGTCAATCATTGAATTAACCTCATCCACTAACAAAAATTTAGAAGACAATAGCACCCCTCGAGCAAGTGCTACTCTTTGCTTTTCTTCCCTAGATATATTGAATATATTAACATATTTAAAAATTGTATCAAAAACAGTTCTCACACTTCTCTAGACCAAACCTTTCTAGAGTTTCATTTATAAAAACAGGGGGGTACATTTATTCCCATAAGCCCCTTGTCTATGGAAACAAACCCGTACCCACTAGGGTTTATGGGAATAAATAATTCTACCATCAAGCTTTCAATCCCACCACTTCAACTTCAACTCTCACTCTGATACTTACCCACCATACGACAAAACACCTTGATGTCAAGGCGTTTTACTATCCCTTTCGTTCAAAGGATTCTAAGATTTTACGAGCAGAGCTACGCACTCCACATGAACTGATCGTACAGGTATGTTCGAACACTAACTTGTAGGTTCAAAAGAATATACCACTCCATTTTATTATATCATAAAATCAACACATCTTAACCCAATAAAAAAGCACCTCAATACGGAGATGCCTCACTTTTTATACCGCTTCAATTTCATTATTTCACCTGATTTTAACGTAATTTCCACATCATCATTACCAACCACTACTTTATCAATTAACTTCCTTACAATCGCTTCATCATATTCCGTCACTAGCGTTGACTGTTGCTCTAGATGTTTTTTTATTTCATGCAACCTACTTTGTTTTTTCTTTTCTATATTATCCCAATGTTCTAATTTAGTGCGTTGCAGTTTTAGTTGATCCAATTGCTCTAAAATATGCGCATAGTCTTTTCTTTCTTGCACACGTATTTCCAATTCATTTTGTAAATGTTCAATTTGTAACTGGATATCACTCAACGATAATCCATCCTTGTTTAAGACCCTTTCAATTTTTTGATTTAGCACTTCTAAAACTTCGTGACGATTCCCCATCAACTTATTTATTCCACGGATAATCATATTTTGGAGCTCTGTCTCATTAATTGATTCTATACAACAACAGGATACACCTTTATCAATTCTCGTTTTACAACGCCAATTTACTGACCTTTTTCCTTTAGAAGACCATTGAATTCTTCTGAATGCACTCTCACATTCTTTACAAATAACCACATTGGATAAAGCATACTTACTACTATACGTTGATTTTCTTTTGTTTTTTCCTTGATATTGTTCTGCTCTTTGTTGCAATTCCACTTGAACTTTATGAAATACTTCTTTTGAAATAATACCCTCATGGCTATTCTCTACATAATACTGTGGTACTATGCCGTTATTCACCACTCTCTTTTTACTCAATACATCCACTGTATAAGTTTTCTGAAGTAAGGCATCTCCCATATACTTTTCATTAGTCAGTATTTTTCGAATACTCCCTGCACGCCATAAACTACGATTAGCTGCAGTCATTATATTATCCGCCATCAAACTATTCGCAATCTTCTGTAAACTTTTTCCCTCTAAATACTCTTTGAAAATCCGTTTAATGATAACCGCTTCGCTTGGTTCTATCACAAGTTGCCCATTATCATCTTTTGTATAGCCTAAAAAACGATTGTGGTTAACCCGCACTTCCCCTTTTTGGTATCTGTACTGAATACCCATCTTGACGTTTTTACTAATGGATTCTGATTCTTGCTGTGCAAGAGAGGCCATAATAGTGAGTAGAACTTCTCCCTTAGAGTCCATCGTGTTAATATTTTCTTTTTCAAAATAAACTGGAATTTTATACTCTTTTAATTGCCGAATATAATGCAAGCAATCTAATGTATTTCTAGCAAAACGACTAATCGATTTTGTAATAATCAAATCAATTTCGCCATCTTTACAAGATTGGATCATCCGATTAAACTCAGTTCGTTTCTTGGTATTCGTTCCGCTAATGCCATCATCTGCAAAAATACCTGCCAATTCCCATTCTGATTTAGATTGAATGTAATTTGTGTAATATTCAACCTGCGCTTCATAACTGGATGCTTGTTCTTCACTATCTGTACTTACTCGACAATATGCTGCTACTTTTTTCTTAGGCTGTTCTTTTAATTGTTCACCATACCCCACGGTAGATTGTGCGGGTATTACTTTTACAATTTTTCTTTCTGTCATGTCTATTACTCCTGTACACTAATCAGACTATATAAATATTCAGCATGCTTAAAGGGATTCTCATACTGTCTTTCATTCTCTTTACTATAAAAACTTGTATGAATTACACGCTTTTTTTGCTTAGGTTGAAATTTGTCTCTGCCTAACCGTTTGGCATTATCTTTTCTTTTTTGTTGTGCGTGTTCAAAAGTATCTGTGTCAATTATTGATGGATAATTCATATGCCCTATGTATTTTTTATTTGATAATATTCGACTGATTGTTCCGTGATACCCTAATACTCCAGCCATTCTTGCTGCTTTTTCAAGGGCATTACCTTCTATATAATAGTGATACAACAAGCGCACTTGATTTGCCGTATCTTCATCTACAATAATTGTTCCTTCCGACACTTTATATCCTAACGGTAAATGTTTCATATTATATCAACCTTTCTTCCAATGTTAATCCACACTTTAATACAAACTGAACACATTGCCTTGAAATGATATGTATCTGTTCAATCACTTCAGTTACTAAACTTTCATCATATTCAGTCCAGTACTGAGAACGATTTAGCCTGTGTAACAAAATATCTAGATGTTGTTGAATGCTAACTTTTTGACTATCCATCATTTTTAAATAATTGATTTCTTTAAAGATACGGTCGCTTTCTTTCATCAAATTCAATTCTAAATTCTGATAAGAAATATAATTCAGATATTCACGTTGAAATAAAGATTGTGCTTCTTTCAATTTCATTTGTACATCTTCCAACTCTGATTGTAAGACTTTCAATTTCATTCCATTACTACTGTCATCGTCGTATTGCATGTGTTTTTGTAACGGTTTTAAAATAAACTCTTTACTAAATAACAACTTATTCATCATCGTGATAAACGCTATTTGAATCGCTTCCTCTTCAACATATTTCATACTACAACTTGCTTTGTCTGCTATATGCTTGCTACAACACCACGCAAAGCATTTACCTTGGGTTGTCGTATGCGTTCTCCGTTTAAACGTTGAACCACACTCGGTGCATTTCACTTTTCCTGATAATGCATATCGTTTTTGGTATTTATGTCTATCTGCAACCACACCTTTTTCAAGACCTCGTTGCTTCAATATCTCGTTAGCTTTTTGAAATACCTCTCTATCCACAATCGCTTCATGATGATTTTCGATATAATACATATCTTTATCACCATAATTTTTATGCTTAACGAACTGATTATCCGTGTAGTATTTTTGAAACAATACATCGCCCACGTATTTTTCATTTTTTATAATGCCGATAATAGATGTAGGCGACCATTTATTATTCCTTTTAGTGAGTACCCCTTGTTCGTTCAAACGTTTCGCAACACTTGGTGTACTTTCCCCTTCTAGCGTCCAATTAAAAATGTCTTGAACAATTTTTGCTTCTTCTGAAACAACAACCATATTTCCACCTTCATTTCTATAGCCATATGGTGGATATGAAATCACATAAGTTCCATCTTGAAACCTTTTTTGAATTGCCCATTTTTCATTGTCGGATATAGTCTTAGATTCATTGGCTGCTAACTCTGCCAAAATCGATAGCATCACTTCATCATCCATGCTATCTGTTTGAATATTTTCTTTTTCAAATCGTACCGCAACATCATACACTAGCAATCGTCTAACCAAAGCTAAACAATCTATCGTATTTCGTGCAAATCGACTGATGGACTTTGTCATAATCAAATCCACCAGTCCTTTTTCGCAATCTTCAACAAGGCAGTTAAGACCCGTCCTATGTTTTAAACTAGTACCACTGATACCTTCATCAAAATAAATGCCTACTAATTCCCAATCTAATTGTGCCTTTACATATTGTTCATAATGTTGCTTTTGTGCTTCTAAACTATACTGTTGTTCTTTAGAATTAGAAGATACTCTAGCATATACTGCGACACGCTTCTTTCGATTCACAGCATCTGTTTTAGAAAAGATAACATTCACTTGTTTCATTTACTCACCTCCATTTTGTTATGGACATATTCCCGTAATACTCAAACTATATCAAGTCATTTGTTAGATAATCGATAAATAATATGGGGTAAAGTGTTCAATGATTTTATTATTCAATTGTTGTTTTTCCTCAGCCGTAATCAATTGAGATTCATACAGTTTTTCAACAATTTTTAGACTTAAATAAGCATCATATTCTTTCAACAACTCTACTTCAATACACTTGGTCTCAACTTTTTGTACACTTTTGTTATCTGTTTCTATTCTTATTACTGACATAAAATTTACCTCCTACAAGGTAGCCTTGGTAGGAGGTAAAATCGGACATTTGTAATTAATCTTTTTTATAAAATTCACAAGTATAGCCATCTGCATCTAAAATTAAACCAGTTGCCCACAATGGTACTTGACTCATGATGCGACAGATGTCATCTAAAGAAGCATTTGTTGCTTCAATAATGACTTCATCATGGACATGTGCAACAATCTGATAGTCTTTTAAGTTCTTCATGGCATACATCAAAATATCTCGTGCAATCGCTTGAACAATATTTTCAACAAACTTTGGTCCGTAGCTTTCAATACGCTCCCATTTCTTAGTTGCGCCTACACCCTCATAGGTGACCGATTCTCCACCAAATGTATTCTCACCAATACGTGGTTTTATATAGGTTAGTTTCCGTCCACTTGGCAGATGAATGAAAAGCATACCACTTTGGTAACTGAACGTTATCCCATGTGTTCGAGTGATGCTTCTTTCTTTAACCGTTTCTTTGACACACTTATCAACTGCCCACCATAACTGCACGATTTTTGGATTAGATCCTCGCCACGCATTAACCAGTGGTTGTAACTCTTCTTGTTTAAGTCCCATTTCAAGTGCTCCCATGGCAGTTAAAGCTCCAACTGAACCACCGTAACCACAGGCTAATTCGGCAATCTTCCCTTTCTGCCTTAATTCACTGTTCACTCCGTGTTTTTCAACAGGTACACCAAACATCTGACTTGCCGACATACAATAAATGTCTCCACCTTGTTTAAATAGATCCTCTCGCCACGTTTCTTTTGCTAACCATGCGATAACGCGCGCTTCAATCGCTGAGAAGTCTACGACATAAAACAACCCATTCGGGATAAATGCTGTCCGAATCAATTCGGATAAAACGTTAGACGTATCATTGTAAAGGATACTCAACGCTTCCATGTTGCCTTGTTTGACAAGCGCTCTTGCTTCTTTTAAATCGGATATGTGGTTTTGAGGAAGATTTTGTAGTTGTACCAATCTGCCACTAAATCGCCCAGTACGATTCGCACCTAGAAACTGAAACATGCCTCGACAACGGTTATCCTTACAAGCCACATCTTGCATGGCTTTATATTTTTTAACAGATGATTTGGCGAGTTGTTGTCTTAGTTGCAATACTCTATTGACTGTACCGGTTGTGGTTTCAAGCAATGTATTGACTGCCTTTTTATCTAAACTGCTAACGTCTAATCCCTGGTCGTTTAACCACTGTGATAATTGTTTGACTGAGTTGGGATTCTCTAAATTGGTAAGACGTTGTTGTTCTGCTAATAACAAACATCGATTTTGTTCATCTATTTGAATGGCTTGTTGGACAAAAGTACGATCAATTTGTATACCACGGTCATTAATGCTTTGATCCAATACATACTCATCCCATATAAAGTCTGGTACTTGAAACTTGTTTAGTTTATTGGCTATCGCCATTTCAACTACCACATCACGTTTATTATAGGCTTTGAATTGTATCCATTTATCCTCATCATGGTAAAAGAAGTTTCGTGTTCTGTGTCCATTTGTCTTTGTTGGATGACATGGTACACAAAAATATCGGATGAACTCTTTGCCTGTTTTTAACTTTTGTTCGTCTAATCCTAAAACTGCTCCCACTCCTTCAAGGGATAACGGTAACCCCATGTAAGCAGACCAGACCATCGTACATCGCCAAGCAGATGGGTTTAAATGAACACCTAAATAACGAGATAAACATACCCGTTCAAACTGTGCATTAAATGCCCATTTCAAAACAGCATCATCCTTTATGGCGTCTATAATCTCTTGTGGGATTGTTTCACCTCTTGCCAAATCAACCACTTGCTCATCCCCGTCATCTACTGCATAGGCAAAAAGGAGGACGTCAAAGTCCTCACTCTCTGCATATTTGTAAACACCTGATTTCGTCAAGTTCACACTAGAAAACGACTCAATATCAATGTTTAGTTTTCTCATTTAATTGTTCCTTTACATACAAATACAAATCTAATAATCGTTTGACCACAAACTCCACAACTAAAACACCCACTGCCAAAAAGATAAAGTTTTCCATGCTCATTTTCTTTTTCTCCCTTTCCACTTGTCAATCCAGTCACACATAATATGTATCCACGATGCGATAACAATAGCCACCGCGACACCAAAACACATCATGAGCATAAATCTATCCATCTCTGTCATGTCACATTCCTCCCTAAGCTAAGAAATCATCATCTGTAATAGTGGTGAAATCATCACTCGCACTACTACGTCCACCTAAGGGTTCACCGTCTTTTACTTTTTGGATGTTCCCTAAACCACAAGCAATTCCTTTGTTGCCGTTAGAATTAAATGCATAGAATGATAATGACACACGAGCGTAACATCCAGAATATACGTCATGACGATCCAAAATTGGCTGTACATTCATATCCACAATTTGTGGTTTGGTTAGTGAGTTCGCATTAATGAAATAATGCCCTTTATATGCTTCATCGTCACGTTCGATATCCCCATCACGAAGGGGCGTTTTAATGGCTGCTTTATTCGGTTTCTTGCCACCAAACTTCGCAATTCCCTCTTCAATAGCTGCATCAATGGCTTGTTCGATTTTCTGTAAAGTAGCTAAGTCATCTTTAGGAATTAATACGGACACTGAATATTTTTCAGCACCACCATTAATTGACTTAGGTTCCCAACCATTAAAATAAGATAATCTTGTGTTTAATCCTGTAATCACTTTTGTTTCTTTCATGTTATTTTTCCTCCATAAATTCATCTTTTGCTTGTGTAACATCAATAGCTCTACGCTTATCACTGACGGGTACTAATACAGCTGCTCCAGTAGGTTTGACAATCAGTGTTTTAAATAGTTCTTCAAATGTTGTTTTACCCATTAACTTTTGTAAATCGGTCATAGACAATAGGGATTGTTTATAAATATTGTCATACCCATTTGCTTTTGCGATTTGTGCGACTTTTTCTTCATCTGTAAATTTGCGAACGGTTCTGCTCGCTACTAATTTGAATCCATTCCATGATTTACCACTTTTAATCGCTACTTCAGTGGCATACGCTTTAACTTCATTTGCCCACTTCGCTAAATCATCCACATGATGAAGGACTTCTTCCAGTTCGGCATCGGTTAATAAATGTGGCGACTTCAATTCAAAACGGTCTAACTTTTTATGGTGGTCATACCTTGCACGCAGTACGACACCACAATTTGAGAACTGACACCAAGGTCCATACTCAATGACACCTTTCCCTTCAAATGCCAATTCAGCTTTTTCTTTCAGTTCCGTTTCTGCCCATCCCATCAATTTTTTGGTTGACATCGTATCTGTTGATACATTATATTTTCTCGGTTGAAAGATGGTCATCACCACTTCTTCCATGTCATATAAGGCGTCATATAATTTTAATGCCCCTAGTGCATACAGTTTCATCTGTGGATTATCAACTGCCGATACGTCAACACCACGTCCATACTTAAAGTCGATAATGTGTATTTTTTTATCCGAAACGATGACACAATCCCCTGTACCAAATCCTTCTGACACATAGTCTGAAAAGTCCAAACGTTGTTCAATGAGTACAATCGGATCTTTGGTTGATTGTTTGATGAGGTCAAGTTGTTCTAAAATATAAGTCACATAGTCATCAGTATATTCATCCATATCGCTATCAGATACTGAAATCGTTTTATGCGTCATTCCAAGTGCTTTTTTGAGTTTGTTTTCTGCCACAGCATGTGCTAGTGTCCCCTCATGTGCTGCTTCACTGGTTTTGTTTTCAAAATACGACTCTAGCCTAGGTAATGGTGGACATGTTAACCAACGATGACTGCTTGATGCCGATAATAAAGCGTGGTTATTCATGACCTAATCCCTCCGCTTTCTTTAAAAGTGTAGGGTAATCTTGAGGTTTTACGTCACTTAACTTAGTCGCACCACATGCCGTGATAATTGCCTTGATTTCTTTGGTAAATCCTAATCGACTCTTATCCGCTAGTACCGCTCGGACATCTTCTAATGTTATTTTTTTAGATTCCGATTCAATACTAAAATCCAATACTGTAGAGTCTACCTGTTCCTCTTGTCCTTCTAGTACTGAACATAATTCATCTAAACTAGAAGATAAATGTTTCAAATCATCTATGACTTGTTTTAGAAGCTTCATTTTATCCATTATTTTCTCCTTTCTGGTCAATAGTTACTTCTCCAACCCTATCACTTGGAATAAATATCAGCATATTTTGCTTTTTTCCGAATAGGAATATCATCACTTTCTCACGCATCGACACTTTCCGACATTGCATGACACTTTCCTGTGTAGGCTGTTTTGATACACTAACTTTTAGTTTATGTTTCATTTCTTGTTTCTCCTTTCTAGAGAGTTTCTTTACCTCTCTAATAAATAGCCTTGGGAAAGTATAAAATCGGACATTTTCTTTCAAATTTTTTCAAAAAAAAGGCCTATCCGAGCATTTCTACTCAGATAGGTTTTCTTCTACACTAATTCATTTACCTTATTATGAAATCCATAAAATATTGATAGACAAAACATTGTATATTTTATCAGTACATCCTTCAACTCATAAGCAATTGATATTAACCTTTAATTTAACTTTTTTAAATAGTATTCATAAATTTTTTGATATGACGATAAGTAAGAATTAATGCAATGACCATACAAATTATCATAGGTAATACAATATATACGAATAGTGACGTCCAATCTCTTGCACTAAGTATATTAATACGACCAAAAAATAAAAATACTTCTAATATACTAATCCCTATTATCGACAGCATCATACTACATACAATGGGAATCCCTAGGCTTGTTACTAACCTATTTCTAGGCATTCCCAATAAACCATAGACTAAATATTTTTGATTTTGTTCAAACATATGCGCTTGAATCAAACTATTAAAAATAACAATTGTTAATACAAAAAATATCACTGTCAATAAAATTTTGAATCCTTGCTGAATAAAGTGATATTGTCTAAAGGTCTGTAACTGCCCATATTGATCAACTATTTTAACATTTGGATAATTAGCAACGATTTGACGAATCACACTATCATCTTTACCATAATCTAAATTAGGTATTTTCATTCTCAAACGTGTAACGGATTGATCTAAGTCGTTTTTTTCTAAAAAATTCTTAGAAACAATTAAACGATAGGGTTCAGTAATATCTGATGTATCTAGCCATCCCACTTGTTTATATGCAATACCGCCAACCAATACGTTTAGATGTTTAATATCAAATATACGTTTCGCTGATTCACTATCTAAATTACCATACACACTACTATTCGCATTCAAAGATATAACAGATACTAAATCATTTTCTTTAATTCTATCATCATAAACGGCATTTACATCATCTTTATCAATAGGCTTTGCTTCTTTAAATGTGACTTGATTAACAGGATCAAAACTTTCAAAGTATTGATAGGCTGGAGCAACAAGATAAGCACTCTCCCCATTTATAACACTTTGTACATCCCCAGAAAAATGTGAACTTATCAAATTTATTTTATCATCTGGATATGCAATCGCTCTAATTGTCAACAAGTTTACAGATTGATTTAACAACTCATTCCAAAACGGTCTATCCTGAATCAGCTTTACGGAATACAATTTTTGTAAGTAATCTTGTTGGAATAAATTATCTTTATTAACTAAATAGATCTCGGATAAATTAATGTAACTTTCAAATTGCGCACTTGGAAATTTTTGCGACAATTGTTGTTGAATGTGATTTAATTCTCCGGAGGATTTCATATACTGGATACGATATTTTTCCTTTATATTTTGTGGAATTTCATGATAATTGCCATTATAATAAAATTCCCCTTGTCGATTTGACGGACGCGTAAATACAAATTCATAATCAGAGTCATTCACTATCTTTCCTACCGCATTTGAACTTAAAATAATTGAATTAATTGCTTCAAAATTAAGAAATAGATTCCCGACTAAAAAAACAATTAATATTGAAAAGAATCCTATATTAAGTGATAGATTTATTTTTTTAAAATCAAATGGTATTTTTTTATGAAACACTTTATTGCGTTTTCTTTTCTTAAATGGGAACGATGCAAACAATAACAAGCTCATGATTACTGTTATGCCATACATTACACTATATTTTAAAAAATAGCCCCAAAAATAACTACCATCTACAATATATATTTTCCGTAATGCAACACTTAAAAATAAACTAGTAATTAACAAACACAATAGTACACCAAACACTATTGCTAAAATATTAAAGCACAGAAATTCTAAAAGAAATAATCTTTTCAAATGTGTGCGTGACATCCCTAGTAACCCATAAACATCATATCGCTTACGCACAGATAAAATATATGCACGTAACATGATGATTAAAATAATACAAAAGATAATTGAAGTAATATTGAATAAATACTCAGGTGTATGATAATTATCTGTATTTTTTTCTAAAAATGTATTTCGATAATGATTACCTTGAATACTTTCCCACTCAACATTTTTTTCATTAATATTTAAATTGGCTAGCCATATTCTTCTAAATTCAGAAACTGATCCTATTAATTTTTGCCAATTGTTCACATCAACAATAACATTTGGCATTTTAAACACGGGAGTTTGTTCTACTGTTCCTCTTATCCATAACAAACCCACATTATCAATAACAGCTTTTACACGCCAATCTTTTCCTTCAACTTTCCATAATTCGCCTTCTTTTAATTGATATTTTTGTGCAATTTCTTGAGTAATGACAACTTCATTTTCTGATAAAGAAGGTATATTGATATTCCCTAAATTTTTTGCTAAATCATTAAACTTACCATATACAATATCTTTATCATTTGAAGCATCAAAAATATCAATAACACCATACCGGTTTGAATCATCAATAGTGGTATTTTTAGAATTATAGACAATATGCGTAAATGATCCATATACTTGTTCTTTAGAAAGTTGCAACTCATTTATATAAGCATTTGTTGCAACAGAAACAGAAATAATGCTAGACATTACAACTGAAATAGCTAACATTAAAATCCATAGCATTTTATTTTGTCTATTCATAATTTGTTTAATGAATCGAAACATCATTCTGTCATCACAACCTTACCATTAACCATTTCATACTTTTTATCACCAATATTAGCTAATTTTGGATCATGTGTAACAATGATAATTAATTCAGCAAATTCTTTAATACTGCTCTCGAATAATGCAATGATGTTCTCTGCTGTATGGACATCTAAAGAACCTGTTGGTTCATCAGCAATCAAAATTTTAGGCTTAGTAATTAATGCACGTGCTATAGCACATCTTTGTTTTTCTCCACCAGATAGCTGTTCAGGATATTTTTTGATTAAATGCTTAATATCTAATTTATTAATTAATTGTTCATAAAATGCACGATCCAGTTGCTTTTTATGAATATGAATTGGCAACAAAATATTGTTTTCAACGGTAATTTCTTCAATTAATTTAAAATCTTGCCAAACAAAACCAATATATTTTGAGCAAAAAACACGTCTATGCTCATTATCCATACAAGTAATGTCATTAGAATCAATAAATACTTTACCCGAATCAACAGCAAGTAAACCTGAAGCTACTTTTAATAAGGTTGTTTTCCCTGACCCACTTTTACCAACAACAGTCACAATCCCTTTATCTGATAGTTGCAAATCTAATCCAGTTAAAACGGGAATTATTTTTTGACCTTGTTTAAAAGAAACATGTACATTTTCTACTTGTATCATAAAAACCCTCCTAAAAAATGGAATAGCTTACTTTTAGTAATTTATTTATAGAATTATTATACTAAATTATCTGAACGCTACATTTATTCAAATCGATATGGTGCAGTAGTTGTGTGTACGTGGTCCCAATTGACATAGTAATCAGCTGTACTTTCTCCTGCTTTCCACCAGTTAAATCCAGATTTTAGCTTATAATGTGAAACACCTAAAGCTTCTCCTGATGGATACCCTGTAGAACCATCGTCAAAAGTTAATTGCATATTAATTCGCATATGCCCCTCAGTGTGTGTTGATCTAATTTCAGCCATCGCTTCTAAACCTTCTGCACCATGTAAAAAAGTTAAATTCCCCCTAGAAGTCGCTGAAACACTCTGTACTCCGGTAAATAACAGACCACCTAATAAAACAACACTAAATATTTTTGATTTCAAAGACATAAATATTCACCCTTTCCCCTTAGTAAGCTATTCCTACACAGTTAGTATATCATTTTTTGTAATCGTTATCAAAAAATTGATGAAAAAATTACTATAAAGTAAATATAAATTATATATTTTTTTATTCAATTTTATTTACCCTTTGCTGGACGTGATCATAATCGTATTCTGCTTGGGTTAATCGATTCTTTCTCTCTTGCCCATTACCCCAATGACCGTTGATAACTTCCCTTGCGACCACATCAATTGATTTTAAAGATGGTATCACGGTTTCCACTAACCAATTCATTTCTAATAAATAGTCTTTTGAAAGGAGAAAATCAGACATTTTCCATATAAATTTTTCAAAAATAAAAAAGACCTACCTAAGCATCACTGCTCAGGTAGATTTGGTTATACATTATTTAAATTCATCTTGATATAGCCAATTAAATAACCATTGTAAATCAATGAGTGGTTTTGTTTGTTCATCCGTCACTGGTTTCACAAACTGCTCTATCTCTTCTATAACTTTATTTTTATCTACAGAACTGACATCAACAGTTTCCATTTTTCTCAAACGTGTAACATGCTTTAGTTCAAAATTCTTAGTAAATCTATAAACAATACTGTCTCCGTTTGAATATGCATATTCTGTCTCATCTGAATATATATTTCCGAATCCTTTAGAACCTGTTTCATTAATAATATCTCTTGTCCCATCAAAATCATATTTTATCCATTCTGCATTTGGTTTATAGATCCAGTCCAAATTATCAATTAACATCACTAATTCCGGTTTCTGACTTTCTCCTCTTGGCATCTTTTTCGCATAATATACT
>NZ_WNJY01000024.1:0-33662 GCF_010892355.1 Granulicatella sp. zg-ZJ
CCACACCTTATTCAAACGGTATCACAGAAGCTATCAACAATCATATTAAAGTCATCAAACGGATTGCCTATGGCTATAGACGTTTTTCCTATTTTAGATTACGTATTTTAATCATACAACACCATTCCCAATGGCAGAAAAAGAATGTGAAAAAGGTAGTGAATGGTTAATGCCATTCACTACCAACATACTCACTATTTCTCTCCACCAACACAATTTGACGAAGAGCCCTTTTATATACAAAATCGTGTTGATGGAAGCAATCTATCAACACGATTTATTATAGAGCCTTTATTGTAGAGCCAAAATGAGATTATTAGAATGTACTACATCTATATTTGACGACATTAAAGATATACTGTTACAATATTATCAATATAAAGACGGTAAGTATACTTATCAGCATGCCTTTAACTCAATGTTGATATATTGGTATACTTGAAAGGAGATAGAAGATGACAAGTTTTAAAGCAATTCAAGTTGAGCAAACAGAAAATGGGGTTGTAGCAAGTGTAAAACAAATGACACAAGATGCATTATCAAATGGAGAAGTAGAAATTAAAGTGGCATATAGCTCGCTAAATTACAAAGATATGCTAGCATGTCAAACGAATGGTGGTGTTATTAGGCACTATCCAATGATTCCAGGAATTGATTTTAGTGGAATTGTTGTAAAATCAGAATCAGCGGAATTTGTAGTTGGAGATAAAGTTTTTGCAACAGGATTTGATATAGGTATGACACATACAGGAGGTCTTTCTGAATATGTGCGTGTTCCGGCTAAATGGTTGTTGCATCTCCCTCAAAATTTATCTTTGGAAGACATCATGGTATATGGAACAGCTGGATTAACAGCGGCTTTATGTGTAGCAGCACTTGAAAGAAATGGTTTATCGGTAACTAATCAACCGAATATTCTTGTCACAGGAGCAAGTGGTGGGGTAGGAAGCATTGCTTTAAGTATTTTATCTAAAATGGGATTTAAGCACATAACAGCATTGGTACGCAAATCTTATCAAGAATCTGTTGTAAAAGAATTAGGTGCAGCAAATGTGTTGTATCCGGAAAATATTGATATAGGTCATAAAAAATTAGCTAGAGAACAGTTTCATTTTGTAATTGATACAGTAGGGGGAGATGTACTTAGCCAGCTGTTTCCACAGGTCTATTATAATGGATGCCTTGCTTTGTGTGGGAATGCGGGAGGTGTCCATATTAAGACCAATGTATTACCGTTTATTTTAAGAGGTATAGCCGTTGTTGGTATAGATTCTGTTCAATGTTCTATGAAAAAAAGACAATATGTTTGGGAAAAACTTTCAAATGAATGGTATGTCCTTCCGTCACTTCGTGTTCAAGAAGTGTCTTTAGAAAATAGTTTATCCGTGATAGAAGAGATAAAAAATGGACAACATACAGGACGTACAGTTGTTCGTATGTCATCGTGATAACCCAAGCTATCGTATATACCTAGATGAGTGAAAAGTGTTTAATATTTTCTTAGAGTGAGAATGTTTATGACGACAAATAAATGTCTTTTTGTAGTTATACCCGATGTGCTGATAACAAGAATTTCTCTAGAATACTGACATTTTTATAACTAGATATAATAAAAAGCTGAGGAAATCCTTGTTGATTTTCTCAGCTTTTTTGTTTTAATTAACGAGTTTTGTGCCGACCTTTTCTACAGTTTCTGCAATATTGCGGCAATGGTCAGAAATACGTTCTAGATTACTTAATAAATCCATAACGAAGATACCGGATTCGGCAGTTGATGTCCCTTTGTTCATACGGCGAATATGTTTGTCACGAATATCGACTTTTAATTGATCGACTTCACGTTCAATGGCAATGATGCGTTCAATACTTTTTGTGCTTGCAGTTGAGACAGCATCTATGGAACATCTGAAACCTTCTAAAACAATAGTATAGACATAATCAAGTTCTTTTGAGACATCTTCTCCTAAATGTAAGCCTTTATCTAATAACTCATCTGCGTATTCAGCAATGTTCTCGGCATGGTCAGATACGCGTTCAACATCATGAACAGCAGAAAATAAGTAGTCAATTTTTGATAAATCTTTATCAGATACATTATTTTGTTTGGATAATTCAACAAGATATGAAATGATTTCTTTTTCATACAAGTTTACTTCTTTTTCATAACGCAAAGCTTTTTGAATAGCTTTTTTGTCATTTTCTTTGATTGCCTTGATAGCATGTGTCATTGTTTTTTCCGCTTTTAATGACATTAAAACAAATTCGTATAATACATTATTTAATGCAATAGCAGGTGTTTGTAATAAATAATTGTCTAGATAAGTGTAGTTATGTGCTTCTTCTTGTTCTTTTTCTTCTTCGGTAACTGGTAGAATCCAGTAAGATAATTTTACGAGATAGTTAGCAAATGGGAATAGAACAATGACATTAATAATATTAAATAATGAATGTGCATTGGCAATTTGTCTAGGTACATTACCTGGATCGAGAGGTTCTACGATACTCGATAATAAACCAGTTAAGAATAACACAAAGTAAATTGTTCCAATAATATTAAAACATAAATGAATAATAGCAACACGTTTTCCTTTTCGTGATGTACTTAATGAGCTAATAAGGGCAGTTGTACAAGTTCCAATATTATCTCCAAAAATAATATATAATGCTGTAATAAAAGGAACAACACCATTAGATGCTAATGCAATTAAAATACCAATGGTTGCTGCTGAACTTTGTAAGGCTAGTGTCATTAAAAAACCAAGACCAATACCTAAAATGGCATTATCACCATAATTCACAATTAACTCTTTAAACACAGGTGAGTGTTTTAATGGCTCTAATGTCGATGATAACATTGTCATTCCAATAAATAACATCCCAAAACCAACTAAAATACTGGAAGAGTCTTTGATAATACTTCTTTTAGCTGTAGCTCCTAACAGCATTCCAGCACCAATAACAAGAGGTGCCCATTTTGATAAGTTTAACGTTACTAATTGGGCTGTAATAGTTGTTCCAATATTTGCACCAAAGATGATACCGACAGCTTGTTGTAGAGTCATTAAACCAGCGTTTACGAACCCTACAACCATGACTGATGTAGCAGAGGAGCTTTGAATGACCATTGTCACAAAAGCTCCGACTAAGACAGCCATGAAACGATTTCGTGTCAGTGATTGAATAATACCTTTTAATTTATTTCCTGCAACTTTTTGTAACCCATCTGCCATCATTTTCATGCCATATAAAAATAAGCACAATCCAGCAATAGCACCTAGTATCATATCTAGTGTCATAGTATTCTCCTAATAAAAGTAATGTTAGCTTTATTTTACAACAAAAAATTTTTTTATCTACTTAAAAAATGATGAGAAAAAAGAGTAGAAAAGCATTCTTTTCTACTCTAAAAAGACTGATTAGATTGCCCATTCTCCATTTCTGAAAATTGGAACACGGCTACCGTCTTCACGAATACCGTCAATATCCATATATTCAGATCCAATCATGAAATCAACGTGTGTTGTTGAAATATTTAAGCCTGCTTCTTTTAATTCAGCTTGTGTCATTTGAACACCGCCTTCTAGACTTGAAGGATAGGCAGAACCAATAGCAAGATGATTTGATGCATTTTCATCGAATAATGTGTTGAAGAATGTTAAACCAGACATAGAGATAGGTGTTTTATGTGCAACAAGTGCAACTTCGCCTAAACTACGTGCACCTTGTTGTTCAATTAGTTGTTTGATAGTATCTTCACCTTTTTCAGCAGTAACATCTGTGATTTGACCGTCTTTAAATGTGAATTTCATACCTTCAATAACAACACCTGCATAGCTTAACGGTTTTGTACTAGAAACATAACCGTCAGCACGGCGGTAGTCTGGAGCTGTAAAAATTTCTTCTGTTGGCATATTTGCAATGAAAACTTCACCTTGTGCATTTGTACTACCAGCAGATTCCCAAATGTGATGTTTTGGTAAGCCAAGTGTTAAATCTGTTCCAGGAGCTGTGTAGTGCAAAGCATCAAATTGTTCTTTGTTTAATATTGCAGCTTTTTCATTTAATAATGCTTCGTGTTTTGTCCAAGAGCTAATTGGATCTTCGTCATAAATTCGATTCATTTTAAAAATAGCATCCCATAGAGCATCTACTTGCTCTTCTTCTGTTTCTAAATGAGGGAAAATCATTTTTGCCCATGCAGGACTAGAGGCAGCACCTAATGTCCAACTAATTTTATTTGATTGTGTAGCAATACGTTGTTCGTTTAATGCAATATTTAATGCTTCTTGACGTTTAGCAATACGTAATGTATCGACACCTTCAAAAGCATTAGGTGCAGATGAACGAATGACTAATCTACTTGCTTTTTTATTTAAAAAGTGAGTAGATTCTTGTTTCACATAATCCGGAATCGTTGTTAAATCACTTTCAGGCAAGTGAATAAGTGTTTCTTTAGAAACAATATCATCAACCCATTGAACAGATACTTCACTTGCACCATATTCATAAGCTGTTTTGACTAATAAACGAGCAAAATGTGCTTGTTCTACATCAACTGTTAAACGAACAGTATGTCCTTTTTGTACATTTATTCCTTTTTTAATCAATAAATGTGCATATTTTTCTAACAATATATCAAAATTTTCTAATGCCATATTTTACTCCTAACTATTTGTTTTCAAAAGAAGTGATAAGTTGTTTTGATAAGTTTTTTAAGTTTTCAATATCATCTTCTTCGGCATTTAACTCTATTTTTACACTTTCAGCACCTTTTAAAGCACCTGTTTTACCGAATTGTTCTTCAAATAAGATAACAGCTTGGCAATAATGATCATAATAAGTATCCCCAGAACCAAAGACACCAAAGACTTTTCCGGATAAATCTTCTTCGGCTAATTCTTCATACAAATCAACGATTTCATCTGGTAATTCACCGTCACCATAAGTGTAAGAACCAACAAGACATAAATCATATTTTTGGAAGTCGCTTGCGCTTGCTTGAGAACACTCTACAACATCTACTTGAGCACCTAATGCTTCAAGAGATTCTGCTACAATATCTGCACACTCTTCTGTACTCCCTGTTAAACTTGCAAAAACAACTAAAGCTGAAACCATTCGTTTTCCTCCAATAAATGTAATAATTTTCTTTAGTATAACATAATATAGGACTAAAGACTGTGTTTTTAGTTCTCTACATTAACTATAATGATAACATAAATAAGAAGAGGAGGGAAGATAATGGATATTTTGCTTTTAACGAGTGGATTTATAGGAATTTTAATCATTATTTTTAGTAGATATGCTCTCTTTGGTGGATTGATGACGATTGTATCTTTTTTGACCTATTTTACACTTTTAGGTACAGGTCAGTGGGTATATCTCATTTTGTTATTATTTGGATTATCTTTAATTGCATTAGAATTTATTGTGCCGAGTTTTGGTATCATTGGTGTTACAGGAACAATTATGACAGGAATGGGATTGTTTATGTCTAGTGCCTCTCCAATGCGAACGCTGCTTAATTTTTCTATTGCTTTATTGATAACCGTTGTATTGGCAATGTTACTGATTAAAATAGGTTATAAAACAAGATTGGGTAGAGGACTTGTTTTAGTTGATCGACTATCTGATTCAGGTGGATTTAAATCGTATCAAGATGATTATCAACGCTATTTGCACCAAATTGGAAAGACAACAACAAGTTTAAGACCAGTTGGTAGAGCAATGTTTGATGGAGAAGAAGTGGAGGTGTTATCAACTGGAGAGATGATTGATGCATCGAAAACAGTTGTAGTATACAAAGTAGAAGGTAATAAAGTATTTGTAAGATTAAAATAAGGAGGTATATATATGGAAATTGAACAATTTTTACCATTGATTATTATTGTTGCTGTATTTGTTGTGGCACTATCTATTTTCTTAACATTTGTGCCATTAGGGTTATGGGTAACAGCACATTTTTCAGGTGTTAAAGTGAGCGTGATGACACTTGTAGGAATGCGTTTAAGACGAGTAGCACCACATCGTATTATTCAACCGATGATTAAAGCAACAAAAGCAGGTTTAAATATTAGTATTGATAAATTAGAGGCTCATTATTTAGCAGGTGGGGATGTCAATATGGTTATTGACGCATTGATTGCAGCACAACGTGCGAATATTGATTTAGAATTTGAACAAGCAGCAGCGATTGATTTAGCAGGTCGTAATGTGTTTGAAGCTGTTCAAGTAAGTGTAAATCCGAAAGTCATTGAAACACCTGTTATTGCAGGGGTTGCAATGAATGGGATTGAAGTTAGAGCGAAAGCAAAAGTGACTGTTCGTGCAAATATTGAGCGTTTAGTCGGAGGTGCGGGAGAAGAAACCATTATCGCACGCGTTGGAGAAGGTATTGTCACGACTGTTGGTAGTGCGGCACATCATTCTATTGTTTTGGAAAATCCAGATTCTATTTCACAAACGATTTTAAGAAAAGGGCTTGATTCAGGAACAGCTTTTGAAATCTTATCCATTGATATAGCCGATGTTGATGTAGGTAGAAATATAGGAGCGAAATTACAAGCAGAACAAGCTGAAGCCGATAAAAAAATTGCTCAAGCAAAAGCAGAGGAGCGTCGTTCTTTAGCGATTGCACAAGAACAAGAAATGTTAGCAGAAGTGCAACGTATGAAAGCGAAAGTAGTCGAAGCAGAATCTCTTGTACCGCAGGCACTTGCTGAAGCACTCAGAACAGGTAAATTAGGTGTCATGGATTACTATAAAATGAATAATGTCATTGCTGATACACAGA
Organism: Granulicatella sp. zg-ZJ; assembly: GCF_010892355.1. Taxonomy (NCBI): domain Bacteria; kingdom Bacillati; phylum Bacillota; class Bacilli; order Lactobacillales; family Carnobacteriaceae; genus Granulicatella; species Granulicatella sp. zg-ZJ. The sequence continues at coordinate 6,794 of NZ_WNJY01000024.1, forward strand.
TGCGTCAAACTATTGCAGGCGACAAAGGAGATAAAACAGCCGATATTATTCATGAATAGGAGTGATGAATATGCTTAATTTTTTCTTGCTCCTAGTAGGTGCTATGATTTTAGGTTCTCTTACTTCCCCAGATAAGAAAAAAAGAGGTAGACATGTAAAACGTCAAGACTGGGAAGTAACACATAAAATTACCAATCAACTCAAAAAAACATATCGTGAGTTAAATGAAGAATTTCAAAAAACAAAAGACGTTGTTCATCAATCAAATCAAACTATTTTACAAGAGGATGTTGAAGATGAAGAATCATATGAAACAGAATTGACAACACCGATGAGTATGGAAGTTGATGATGGAGAAGTTTATACAGATAGAGAGTGGGAAGTTCTTTCTCACACGGAGGTGTCTATACCAAAACCTGTGAAAAAGAAAGCTTTAACACCCTTACAAAAAGCGTTGATTTACACAGAAATTTTAGGGAAGCCTAAAGGATTAGATGATTAAACGAGAGGGTTAGCCTCCTCGTTTTTTATGAATATGGGAGGGTAAAAATGATTATTCATTTACAATCTTTTTCTACTTGCAAAGGAGCTAGAGCAAGAGTTTATCAAAATGGGTATCGTTGTGGTACCTTTCAACAAAAAAATGGAGATTATCTTACTGTTGAGAAGATTGATACAAAAAAAGAAGTAAGATTAGAAATAGACTATTTTTATCAACATCCATTGATATTTTTAGTGATATGGTTATTTTGTATTGTCTTGAGTATTTTGTTTCAGGATATAGTTATTCTCCCTGTTAAAACCGTACAGTTTACCTTTCTTCCACATCAGACAGATGTGTCGGAGTTAGTATACAATGATTCTTTACACAAAGTAACAGGTGTGAATGTTAAAGAGGTTTCACAAAAATATTTTTATAAAAAACGTTATATTTGTTTTGTTATAGGTATTGTTTTGATAATTCTTTTCTTATGTTGTTTGTTCGGGAAATTTTGAAAATAAAACGGTTTGAAAACTTGTTGTATCAATGTTTTTATGAAAAAGCAATACACTATATTGAGTGTTTAGGAGATTCTGGCACAATATATAGTGTTTTTGTCTTGCAAAGGTGGGTTGGTATTGCTATAATGTTCAAAGTGAACAACTAAGGTGGTGAGGATATGAAAGTTGTATATATGTCTATGACAGGACAAACAAGAAAATTTGTAAAAAAGCTTGAAATGGATAGTTTAGAAATTACAATGAGTAATGCTTTTCAAGAAATTTATGAACCTTATGTTGTCGTTGCACCAACGTATGAAATTGAAGCAACGAGTATTTTAAATGATTTTATTGAAACAGGAAATAATCAAGCGTATTTGAAAGGTATTGCAGGTGGTGGAAACCGTAACTTCAATACACTATTTTGTTTTACAGCAAAAGATTTGGCAGAACAATATCAAGTGCCGATATTACATATGTTTGAGTTTCAAGGATCAAATTATGATGTGGAATATTTTAAGGAAAAGGTGAGAGAACTTGGAGAATCCTAAAGTTGTATCAAAAATGCAAGAAGTAACGTACTTCAAACTGAATAATGAATTAAATCGTCCAGTAGACGGTAAAATTCCAATGCACAAAGATAAAGAAGCAGCAAGAGCTTATTTCCTAGAGCATGTTAATCCAAATACAGTATTCTTTTATACATTGGACGAAAAATTAGATTATTTAATGGATAATGATTATTTAGAACGTGAATTTTTGGAAAAATATGACCGTCAATTTGTGAAAGAATTGATGTCTATTACATACGCTAAAAAATTCCGTTTTAAATCATTTATGTCTGCCTTTAAGTTTTATACACAATATGCATTAAAGACGAATGATGGAAAACGTTACTTAGAACGTTATGAAGATCGTATTGTTTTTTGTGCGTTGTATTTAGCAAATGGAGATGAAGCTTTGGCGACACAATTAGCTTCAGAAATGATTCATCAACGTTATCAACCAGCAACACCAACATTTTTGAATGCAGGACGTAAAAGACGTGGAGAGTTAGTATCATGCTTTTTAATTCAAGTGACAGATGATATGAATAGTATTGGACGTGCTATCAATAGTGCTTTACAGTTATCACGTATTGGTGGTGGTGTTGGAGTTTCTTTAAGTAATATACGTGCGGCAGGAGATCCAATTAAAAAAATTGAGAATGCATCAAGTGGTATTGTTCCTGTTATGAAACTATTAGAAGATAGTTTTAGCTATTCTAATCAATTAGGACAAAGAAATGGTGCGGGAGCTGTTTATTTAAATGTTTTCCATCCAGATATTGTATCTTTCTTATCTACAAAAAAAGAGAATGCAGATGAAAAAATTCGTGTGAAAACATTGTCTTTAGGTCTTGTTGTTCCTGATAAGTTTTATGAATTAGCAGCTAAAGATAGTACAATGTATTTATTTAGTCCTTATGATGTTGAACGTGAGTATGGTGTTCCATTCTCTTATGTGGATATTACAAAAGAATATGATAATTTAGTCAATAATCCAAATATTAAAAAATCAAAAATTCAAGCACGTGAATTAGAAAATGAGATTAGTAAACTTCAACAAGAATCAGGTTATCCATATATTGTTAATATTGACACAGCTAATCGTTCTAATCCGATTGATGGTAAAATTATTATGAGTAATCTATGTTCAGAGATTTTACAAGTTCAACGTCATTCTGTTATCAATGATGCTCAAGAATTTGAAGTTTTAGGAACAGATATTAGTTGTAATTTAGGGTCAACAAATATTCCGAATTTGATGCAATCACCAGATTTTGGTAAATCAGTGGAAGCTATGGTACGTGCGTTAACATTTGTTACAGATGCATCAAATATTGTTGCCGTTCCAACAGTACAAAATGGAAATGCCAAAGCACATACAATTGGTTTAGGTGGTATGGGATTACACACTTTATTTGCATTAAATAAAATGGAATATGGTAGCCCAGAGTCAGTTGAATTTACAGACGTTTATTTCATGTTATTGAATTACTATACATTGTTAGCCAGTCATAAAATTGCAAAAGAACGTGGCATCAGTTTTGATGGATTTGAAAAGTCAAAATATTACACTGGTGAGTATTTTGATGTGTATACAAAAGAAGATTACACATTCCAATTTGATAAAGTAGCTGCTTTATTTGAAAATATTCACGTGCCAACTGCACAGGATTGGGAACAATTAAAAGCAGATATCCATGAAGGTGGATTGTATCATCAAAATCGTTTAGCGATTGCTCCAACCGGTTCTATTAGTTATGTAAATGAAACATCTGCAAGTTTACATCCAATTACACGTTTAATTGAAGAACGTCAAGAGAAAAAAACAGGTAAAACATATTATCCAGCACCTTATTTATCAAATGATACATTACCATTTTATAAATCGGCGTATGATATTGATATGAGAAAAGTCATTGATGTGTATGCTGCGGCACAAAAACATATTGATCAAGGTATGAGCTTAACCTTATTTATGCGTTCAGATATTCCAGAAGGAATGTATGAATGGAAAAAAGGTCGTACAAGTAAAATGACAACAAGAGATTTAAATATTTTACGTAATTATGCATGGAAAAAAGGGATTAAATCCATTTATTATGTCCGTACATTTACAGAGAATAGTGAAGAAATCGGAAGTAATGCATGTGAAAGTTGTACAATTTAATAGTGTTAGTCGTGTTGGTTTTTAACCAACACGACTTTTGGTGAAAAAGGAGACTATCATGAATATTCTAATCATTGTTACAGGTGGTATTGCAGCGTATAAATCTCTTGATTTAGTTAGTCAGTTGATGAAAAAACGTTATCGTGTAAGAGTTGTGATGACGAAAAATGCTCAAAAGTTTGTGACACCATTATCGTTTCAGGTGTTAACAAAACATGAAGTATATATAGATACATTTGATGAGGTTGATGTAAGTAGTATTCAACATATTGATTTAGGAAAATGGGCAGATAAAGTCATTGTTGCACCAGCAACAGCAAATATAATCGCAAAATTGGCTAATGGTATCGCAGATGATTTAGCATCTTCTTTATTGTTGGCTGTAACACCTTTGTCGAAAGTGTATGTGGTTCCTGCGATGAATACAAATATGTACGAGCATCCAATCACAAAAAAAAATCGACAAAAACTATCTGAATTAGGGATGTCAGTGTTAGAAGCAGACACGGGAGTATTAGCTTGTGGAGATGTTGGGAAAGGGAAATTTCCAAAAGTAGAACGTATTATCGAAGAGATATTCACGTCTATTGACAAAAATGTGTTAATAACAGCGGGACCGACAAAAGAATTTATTGATCCTTTTAGATGTATTACCAATCCGTCTAGTGGTAAAATGGGCATTGCTTTGGCAAGAGAGTTTGCTAAAGTAGGTGCGAATGTTACATTAGTAACGAGTGTTCCTATTTTAGAACATATCCCCAATATAACAGTTGTACCGATTGTGAGTACACAAGATATGTATGAAGCGGTTGTGTCACGTTTTGAGCAACAAGATATTATTATAAAAGCGGCGGCAGTGTCCGACTATACGCCAATAGAAGTATTCGATAAAAAAGTGAAAAAGCAAGATGGAGATATAACAATAACCTTCAAACGTACACCTGATATTTTAAAATATATAGGCACACATAAAAAATCACATCAAATAGTTGTTGGATTTGCCGCTGAAACACATGATTTAATACAATATGCGTCAGAAAAAATCGACAAAAAACATTTAGATATGATTGTTGCCAATGATATTTCTAAAGCCGGAATTGGTTTTGGTTCTGATGATAATGAAGTGTATTTGATTGATGCGGATAAACATGTCGAAAAAATAGAAAAGGTAAGTAAAATTGAGATTGCCAAAAAAATCGTACAACGATTATTAAGTATGTCTAGCTTATAATGAAAAAGGTTTAAAATCGAGAGGGATTTTAAACCTTTTTTATTAGTTGAACAGTAGGTATAGTTTTTTAGTGGATTTTATCATTTCAAAAACAGTCTATTTCCTATATAATAGAGGGAGATAAGGAGGCGAGTTATGCAAGAATTTGAAAAAAAACAGTTAACCTTGTGGGATAAAGCACAAGAGTTTGATAAAATCATCCATTATATTGATTTGTTAAAAGAGCCAACTTATGAACATTTAGGAAAGAAAGTATCCGCTTTGAATAATGTTAGACGATACTATGAAGCCATTGATTTACTGGAAACGATAAAAGAAGATGGGAAAAATGATGGCACATGGTATTATCGTTATGGATATGCGTTAATTTGTTTAGAACAATATCAAAAGGCAGAAGAATATTTACGACAAGCTGTTGCCTTGAATGATAAAGACGGGGACGCATGGTACTTGTTGAGTGTCCTTTATGAATATTATTTACCCAATGAAGAAAAATTAAGTGAAGTGGTTGAAACATTACAAACGGTGTCGTATTTATCCGAAGATTTATTGCCCCGAGAATTTTTACAAAATCAACAATTTAATCGAGAATATGTATTATTTGCCAAAACAGATGTACCAAATAAAGACCATATTATAAACGACTATCAAAAGTTTATTCAAGCTTTAGAAAAAGTTGTCAAGTATCATCATCAAATCCCAAAATTAGTGATTAGTTTAGCAAAATCCATTTTACAGAAGATTGATGAACAGATTGAATTAGATTTAGAAAATAGTTTAGAAAGTGAATTATCATATATTTTATCTTGGTTTGGTGTAGATGAGATGATATATGAGCGGAGTTTATATATTTTTACATATACTCTGTTTTTTGGAAAAGAAGAACACGCATCTCCAGAGAATTTGTTAACGATTTTGACGGCAAGTGATGAAGAAAACTATCAATTTATTATTGATTTCATTGACTTATTACCAGCTGAAGAACAAGAGGTTCATGCAGAATGGAAAGTAGGTGCATACATACACTTAGGTGAGTATGGACAAGCGATAAATGTTTTAGAACAGTATCGTGAGGATAATAAGAGAAATAGTCAGTGGCATTATACCTATGGCTTTTGTTTAATGCATTTTTCAGAATATGAAAAAGCTAAAGAATATTTACTTTTAGCTGTTGAGTATGATCATACAAATGAACAAGCATGGCGATTACTTGAACATGTCTTTTTAGAAGGCTTAGATGATTTGACAAATGCGAATTGGGCAAGAGAACAAAGAGAAAAGTATTGTATTGATGATGAAAAGGGAGAGTATTAGTATGAACTTAAAAGAATTAGTGGGTAGACAAGCAGCAAATTATGTAAAAGATGGTATGATTGTTGGGTTAGGAACAGGTTCCACAGCATATTATTTTGTAGATGAAATAGGACAGCGTGTTCAAAAAGGTTTAAATATTATTGGTGTTACGACATCTATGGCAACAAAAAAACAAGCAGAAGAGTTAGGTATTCCTTTAAAAAGTGTCGATGAAGTACCATATATTGATGTGACGGTTGATGGAGCTGATGAAGTAAATCATCAGTTGAATGGTATTAAAGGTGGCGGTGGAGCATTATTATTTGAGAAAATAGTAGCACGTCACTCCAAAAAAATTGTGTGGGTAGTAGATAAGTCTAAAGTGGTAGATACACTTGGAAAATTCCCGCTTCCCGTTGAGGTTGTCAAATATGGTTCTACTTGTCTTTTAAACTATTTTACAGAAAAAGGCTACTCTCCTGTTTTACGCCAAAAAGATAATGCTGTCTTTGTAACAGACGATGGCAATTATATTATCGACTTGCATTTAGACAAAATTGAAGATGAATATGCACTTGCGAAAGAGTTAGATAGTTTAACAGGTGTTGTTGAACATGGATTATTTTTAGATATGACATCGGTCGCATTGGTTGGGACGGAAAATGGTGTGGAGGAAAAATATCATGTTTAGAATGGTTGATTTAATCGAGAAAAAAAGAGACGGTTTTGCTTTGGCAAATCAAGAAATTGAATGGATGATTGATGGGTTTACAAAAGGGGAGATTCCGGATTATCAAATGAGTGCAATGGCTATGGCGATTTTGTTTCAAGGGATGACTCACGAAGAATTAGGTGTTTTGACGCTATCAATGGCAAAATCGGGAGATCAATTTGATTTAAGTGCTATCCATGGAATAAAAGTTGATAAGCATTCAACAGGTGGCGTTGGAGATACAACAACATTGGTTTTAGCACCATTAGTAGCTAGTTTAGGTATTCCTGTGGCAAAAATGAGTGGTCGTGGGTTAGGGCATACTGGTGGTACGATTGATAAATTAGAGGCGATACCCGGTTTTAAAGTAGAGGTGTCTGAACAAGATTTTATAGATTTAGTGAATAAAAATAAAGTAGCGATTGCTGGACAAAGTGGTAATTTGACACCAGCAGATAAAAAGTTGTATGCTCTACGTGATGTGACAGGTACAGTACAATCTATTCCGTTAATTGCAAGTTCGATTATGAGTAAAAAAATTGCATCTGGAGCAGATGCGATTGTTCTTGATGTGAAAACTGGTGCAGGAGCATTTATGAAAACTGTTGAAGATGCTCAAGCTCTTGCAACTGAGATGGTGGCCATTGGGAATCAAGTTGGACGTCGTACAATGGCTGTTATTTCAGATATGAGTCAACCATTAGGAGTTGCGATTGGGAATGCCAATGAAGTGATTGAAGCAATCAATACGCTAAAAGGGAACGGGCCTAAAGATTTAGTCGAATTGTGTTTAGTGTTAGGCTCCCAAATGGTTTATTTAGCAAATGGTGCTTCTAGTTTAGAAGAAGCAAGACAAAAATTAGAAGAAAATTTACAAAACGGCAAAGCATTGGAAGTATTCAAAACATTTATTGCTTCTCAAGGTGGAGATGCCAGCGTGGTTGATGATACAAGTAAATTACCGCATGCTTTATATGACATTGATGTAGTAGCAGATAAGAATGGTTATGTGACCTCTATTGTGGCAGATGATTTAGGTGTTGCAGCTATGATGTTGGGTGCCGGACGTGCCACAAAAGAAAGTCAAATTGATTTAGCGGTAGGTATTTCAGTTTTGAAAAAAGTAGGCGATAAAGTTGTGACTGGTGAACCGCTCGTTCGAATACACGCTAATCAAGAACATGTAGAAGATGTTATGTCAAAAGTAAAAGAAGCCTATACAATCGGTGATGAAAAAATACATCAACCGTTAATTTACAAAGTGATAACAAGTAAGTGAGGATAACTATGGCAAATCAAGTAGAGCCACTGAAAATAGGCATATTAGGTGGAACATTTAATCCTATTCATGTGGGGCATTTGATGATGGCAGAGCAAGTAAGAGATTTTTTTTCGTTGGATAGATTTCTATTTATGCCAAGTGCAACACCTCCACATAAAAAAGAGAAAAAAACAATTGATAGCGTTCATCGTCAAGAAATGGTACGTTTAGCGATACAAAATCATCCTTGTTTTGATTTAGAAACCTATGAAATTGAAAATGGTGGTGTAAATTATACATATAATACAATACAAGCGTTAAAAGAAAAATATCCAAATGCTATATTTTATTTTGTGATAGGTGCTGATATGGTTGAAGATTTACCAAATTGGTATCGTATTGACGATTTGGTACAAGAAGTTCACTTTATAGGTATCAATAGAGTGAGTGCGTCTTTAGAAACACCGTATCCAATTTCTATTTTGAAATTACCTCTTATTGAGATTAGCTCAACAATGATTCGAAAACATGTGAACATGAAAAAGTCCATTACATACTATGTGCCTGAATCTGTTGAAAACTATATTATGAAACATAAATTATATGTAGAAAACGAGGAATTTATGCATGTTGAATGAACAAAAAAGACAAAGCATTTTAGAGGTATTAGAAACACAAATATCAAAAAAACGATACGAACATGTTTTAAGAGTAGAGAAAAAAGCGATTGAATTGGCTACCGCATACAATGTTGATGTTGAGAAATGTCAGTATGCAGCATTACTACATGATTACGCTAAAGAATGGAGTATGGAACAATATCAAGTGATATTAAATAAATATGCATTAGATATGACCATGTTAGATTACGGAAGTGAAATTTTACATGGGCCTGTGGCTGCGATGATTGCTAACGAACAGTTTCACATAAAAGATAAAGATATTTTAGATGCTATTTTTTACCATACGATTGGGCATGATGTCATGAGTGATGTTGCTAAAGTTTTGTTTGTTGCAGATTATATTGAGGATGGACGAACATTTCATGGTGTTGTAGAAGCACGTGTGTTAGCAAGACAAAGTTTAGATAGTGCCATTGTGTATAAGCTACAGCAAACTATTATGTTTTTGGCACAAAAGAAAGTATCTATTTTTCCAGATACGATAAAAGCGTATAATACATGGATAAGTAAATTTTAAGGAGAAAAAAGATTGAAATATACAAGTGAACAAATATTAGAAAAAGTAATTTTAATAACTGATGATAAATTAGCACAGGATACTGTAGCATTAGACGTAAGAGGACTGACACCTATTGCTGATTTTTTTGTAATTACACAAGGTAAAAATGAAAAACATGTTGACGCCATTGTCCAAGCTGTTTTAGAAGAAGCCCATAAACAAGGTATGGATGTGAAAAATATTGAAGGACGAGATACAGGGAAGTGGACATTAATTGATTTAAATGATGTGATTGTACATGTCTTTTATCCAAGTGAGCGTGAGCATTATCAATTAGAAAAATTATGGCATGATGCTCCTTTATATGATATTGCTAAATGGGTAAACTAAGTATGGCATATAATAAATTTGCTGCTGTCTATGATAAACTAATGGATAAAAGTATGTACCAACAATGGTTTGATTATGTCAACCTTATTGGGAAACCCAATGATACCATATTGGAATTAGCTTGTGGAACAGGAGATTTAGCTGTATTGCTTTGTAAAACGTACAATGTGTATGCAAGTGACCTTTCAGAAGATATGCTTGCCTTAGCTAGTCAAAAAGTAGCGAGTATTCCTTTGTTTCAAATGGATATGTGTCAAATTGATGTGGATAGAACATTTCGTATCATTACTTGTTTTGCAGATTCGCTTTGCTATTTAAAAGATGAAAAATCTGTTAAAAGAGCTTTTCAAGAAGCATATCGTGTATTAGAAGTAGGTGGATACTATTTGTTTGATGTACATTCAACTTGGCAAATGGAAGAAGGGTATCGTGATTATGTGTACCAATATTGTGATGAAGATACGGTCTTTTTGTGGCAATCCTTTCCAGGAGAGTTTCCATATAGTGTAGAGCATGATATAACGTGTTGTCAAAAAATATATGATAATGAATGGTATGAACGTTTTGATGAGTTCCATAAAGAAAGAACATACCCATTAGATAGTTATATAGCATGGCTAAAAGAGGCAGGATTTCATACGATACACGTAACAGCAAACTTTGGACAATCAAATATAACAGAAACAACACCAAGATGGTTTTTCTGTTGTGAAAAAAAGTAGGCATGAGATGAAAAAACTAAGAAAATATGTAATGAGATTTATCTTGGTTGTTTTTTTATTAACAGTTATTATGAATATTTATGTGATATACAAAGGCAATACAAAAATTGTTGATAATCAAACAGCACAAGAATTTAAAGCGGATGCTATTGTTGTATTAGGTGCAGGGTTGCAAGACGGAGAACCCGGTTCTATTTTGCAAGACAGATTAAATACAGCTATTGAGCTATATAAAAAAGGTAAAACAAAAAAAATCATTATGAGTGGTGACCATAGTAGTGACTTCTATAATGAAGTATCTGCAATGAAATTATATGCGATGCAAAAAGGTGTGCCATCACAAGACATTTATTTAGATCATTATGGATTAAATACGTATGATAGTATGTACCGTGCTAAATACATATTTGGAGTCAAAAGTCTGATTGTTGTCACACAAAAATATCATTTATATCGTGCTTTACACATTGCAGAAAATTTAAATCTTGATGTAAAAGGTGTTGCGTCATCTTTAGAATGGTTTAATAGCAAACTTGAACAAGAAGTACGAGAGTATTTTGCTCGCGTAAAATCTATGTATAGTTTAATGATGCAAGAAAAATCAGAATTTATAACACCTGTCGTTGATTTAAATGGAAGTGGCGACGATACAAATGAACAAATAAATAACTTTAACGAATCGGAATAGATTCGTTTTTTATTTAAAACTATTTTACAATAAAATGAAAACGTGATATATTTATATAAACCGGTTTACTTTTGATTAAAACAACAAAAAGGAGTCTTTATATGATAACACGTCAAACGTTAAAAAAAGCAATATATGTTTTTTCAGCGTCTATGACTCTTTGTGCTGTGTTAGCTTATCACACAACACAAGTAGAGGGTGTAGAAACATTGCAAGCGGCACCAGTAACACAAGATAATTTATTGAAAAATGGTGATTTTTCAGAAACTATCTCAAATAATATGTGGACAGGAGGAACAGGTGCAAAAGATTGGAATGTTTGGGTAGATAGTAAATATAAAAATGCAACGTATACAATCGGGGTTGAAAATAATAATTTAAAAATTTCAAGTACAGATGAGTTTCGTGTTGCTGTTTATCAAGAAGTATCTATTGATCCAACTAAAAAATATCAATTAAGTTTTAAAGTGAAAACGACAAATAAAACAGGTGTTGCTAGAGCGCGTATTCAAGCAGGCACAGGTGATAGCAAGGTACTTACTGTTTCTGAAAACACATCAGGTACAACAGATTGGAAAGATGTGACAGTTGATTTTATGCCACCGGCAAATGTTGATAAAGCTAAAGTAGAATTATTTTATGAACCAGGTACCGGAGAAGTTTTATTCTCAAATCTTGCGTTTAAAGAAGTTGTACCAGAAAAAGTAGTAGATACACCAGCAACATTAGAAGAAAAAGTATCAGTACCATTAAATAAAAAATATTTATTTAATGTAAAAGATTATCGTTATGTAACAGATAATGCGTCAGTTGTAGATGTTACAAATGGATTATTGATACCAAAACAAGAAGGAATTGCAAATATTAAAGTGTATCAAGACAATACTCTTTTAAAAACAATTCCTGTAACCGTTTCACCTAGTGTAGAAGATGATTATACGAAACGATTACAAGAATGGAATGATATTATTGCAGGAAATCAATTTTATGATCCAAGTAACGAACAAATGAAAGCGCTAAATGATGAGTTGGAAAAAAACGTTGAAAAAAGCATTGCTGATTTGTCGACAGAACCGAATCGTACGTTTTTATGGGCAAAACACGGTGATTATACAAAATCAGCTAATTTAACGGCGACTTATCGTAAACTTGAAGAAATGGCAAAACAAATTACGAATCCACATTCTAAATATTATCAAGATGGGCATCTAGTTCGTATTGTCAAAGAATCTTTAGATTGGCTAGATAAACATGTTTATAATGAGTCAAAAAGTATTGTCGGCAACTGGTGGGACTATGAAATTGGGACACCAAGAGCTATCAATAATACTCTTTCATTGATGAATGACTATTTTAGTGATGAGGAAATAAGACATTATACAGATGTGATTGAAAAATTTGTTCCAGATTCTAATTATTTTAGAAAAACAACAAATAATCCGTTTGAAGCTTTGGGTGGAAATCTTGTTGATATGGGTCGTGTAAAAATTATTGCAGGTCTGTTAAGAAAAGATGATGCTGAAATTAGCAGTACGAGTAAATCAATAGAAAAAGTATTCAGAATTGTAACAAGTGGCGAAGGCTTTTATCCAGATGGTTCTTACATTGATCATACCAATGTTGCTTATACAGGAGCATATGGAAGTGTGTTGATTGATGGATTATCACAATTATTGCCAATTATTCAAAAAACGAAGTCACCATTACCAACAGATAAAATGACAACGATGTATCAATGGATTGATCGTTCATTTGTGCCACTTATTGTGCATGGCGAGTTAATGGATTTGAGTAGAGGACGCTCTATTAGTCGTGAGAAAAGCAACGATCATGCTGCTGCAGTAGAAGTATTAAGAGGTATTCAACGTATTGCGAATATGTCTGATGAACCGACACGTAAACGTTTAGAAACAACGATTAAATCATTTGTTGTATCAGATACGTTTTATGATGTATTCCAGAATTTGAAAACATATCGTGATATCTCTTTGATGAATACTTTATTAAATCGTGCAGATGTTCCAACTGTTAAACCAGATAATGCTCTACATGCTTTTAACGCAATGGACAAAGTAGCGATGTATAATGCGGATAAAGATTTTGGTTTAGGTTTGTCTATGTTCTCAAGTCGTACGAAAAATTATGAGGGTATGAACAAAGAGAATCGTAAAGGGTGGTATTCAGGAGATGGAATGTTGTATTTATATAACAATGATTTAAGCCATTATAGTAATGACTATTGGGCAACAGTCAATCCGTATAGATTACCGGGAACAACAGAGTTAACAACAGCTCGTGACAATGATTCAGGTCAAGTAGTATTGCCATCGGCTTTTGTTGGTACAAGTAAATTAGACGAACAAAATGGTACGTCTGCTATGGACTTTACAAATTGGAATAATGCACTACAAGTTCATAAAGGATGGTTCATGTTAAAAGATAAGATAGTTGCTTTGGGTAGCCAAATTAAAAATCAATCAACTGATGAAGTTATTACGACTATCGAACAAAGAAAAGTGGATGCTAAAGTACCATACAAAGTGTATGTGAACGATAAAGAACAAGCTTTGACTGATGATGAAAAAGAATATAAAGAAACAGAAACCGTCTTTTTAGAATCAAGTGATACAAATCGTAATATTGGCTATGTCTTCTTCAAAAAAGCAGACTTGATGATGTTTCAAGCGTTACGTAAAGGAAAATGGAAAGATATCAATGATGCGCAATCAGATGAAGAAAAAGAAAATACATTTATCACAATGTATCAAAAACATGTCAAAGATAATGATGAATATGCGTACATGATTGTTCCAAATGTAGATCGTGACACATTTAAAAAACTTGTAGATGCAATGAAAAATAGTGTTTTACAAAATGATGACACTTTACAAGTTGTGTATGATCCAACACAAAATGTATGGGGAATTATTAAGTACGATGATGAACCATCTACGATTGATGGAAAATTCCAAGTATTAAAACGTGGTATTTATACCATTAAAAAAGAAGATTCAGATTATGCTGTTTCTTATTTAAATCCAGAAAAACAAGAAACAGATAAAAAAGAAAATGTGTTTAAAGTATTAGAAACAGATACGGAAAAACCAGAAGAGTCAAAACCAACACCTGATATGACGACAACGACATCTGTGACTTTACCAATAACGACACAAACTAGAAAATATGTATCACTAGGTGTACCATACGTTTTAGAAAAACATGCAGATAATCGTTTATTTAGCGTTGTGTTTAAAGATCGCGTAGATGCTGATATGCTTCATGTTGAAAAAGTAGCGAATCCTGTTATTGCAGAAAAACTAAAACCAAAACATGCAATGGTTTATGATATTTACTTAACAAAAAATGGACAAAAAGTAGAGATTAAAGATAATCGTATTGTGGCTATTGAATTATACAAAAACGAAAAAAATCCTGTGTTATATCATGTATTATCTAATGGTCAATTAGAAAAAATAGAAGCAAAAGTTGAGAATGGTAAACTTGTTTTTGAAACAAATCATTTTAGTCATTTTGTTTTAGCTGTAGATGCAGGCGTATCAAAATCATTGCCATATACAGGTACACAAGAAACGCATATCTTTACATATGTAGGTGCTTTATTTGGAGGAATGGCAATATTCGCATATAATAAAAGAAAAAGCGAATAAATGGTAAAGGAAATTTTTCATGTTTGACACATATTTTTCTCATCTTATGAAAACAGATACAATTGAAACAGCTAAAGCCTTATTAGGTATGGATTTGTTTTTAAATGGTAGAAAACTTGGAAGAATCGTTGAAACAGAAGCCTATTTAGGCACCATAGACAGTGCGTGTCATAGTTTTAATGGCAGACGTACACCCAAAAATGAAGCAATGTATTTACCTTATGGACATTGGTATGTGTATCATATACATCAATACGATATGCTAAACCTAGTGACAAAAAAAGAAAATATTGCAGAAGCTGTTCTCATTCGTGCTATTGAAGTATCAGAGGGGATTATTGCTAATGGTCCAGGAAAACTGACAAGATATGCACACATTACGAGAGATTTTAATGGGAAATTACTCGACAAATATTCTTTAACCGTAAAATATGGTGCTACACCAAAACGTATTCAAGCACGTGCGAGAATAGGTATCACTTGTCAAGATGAATGGCGTGATAAATTTCTGTGTTTTTATGTTGCTGGTAGTCCTCATGTGTCGAAGATGAAGAAAAAAGACATACAAGTAGATAATGATGTATGGATGTAAAACGATTTTTTGTTAAATTATGGCATTAAATCGTTGCAAGTAAAAAAGTCACACAACTTTTCACTGTGAAAAGTTGTGTGACTTTCTTTTTTATAGATTTATATTGTTATATTATACAAGATGACGATAATCTTGTGCTAATGCTGTGATTGCTTCAAAATCTTGTTTTGCAGCCAGTTTATTAAATTCTCCACCTATACCAATAGCATCTACACCTGCGTTCAGCCAATCAGTAGCGTTTTGCAAATTAACACCACCAGTAACCATAATTGATACTTGTGGAATTGGAGCTTTAATAGCAGAAACATAGGATGGTGAAATGGCATTTCCGGGGAATAATTTAATGATTTCACAGCCGCTTTCAAGTGCTGTTGTAATTTCTGTTAGTGTAAAGCATCCAGGAATATATAAAACATTATATAAATGACACATTAAAGCTGTTTCTTGATGAAATGATGGGGATACGATGTAACGAGCACCGGATAAAATGGCTAATCGTGCAGTGGTTGCATCTAATACTGTACCTGCACCAATGATAACGTCTGTGTCATGTTTGTATGTTTGATTTAATACTTTGATAATATCACTTGCTTCAGGGTTTGTATAAGCCACTTCAATGGCTTTAATACCACCTTTAATGCATGCGTTAGAAGCATTTATACCTTCAGCTGAGTTTTCTCCACGAATAACAGCAACAAGTTTTTGTTGTTTTAATTGAATAACTGTATCAGATTTGCTCATAATATTTCCCCTAACGTATAATATCTTTGTGTGTTGCTAAAATTTTTTCAATATCTGAAACGGATTTAGTCATGTTATCTCCATAAATGGTACATTTTAAACTTGCACTGGCAGCACCAAAATTTAAAGTATCTACTAGATTAGATTCCGTCACAAGTTTATAAATAGCACCTGAAACAAAAGCATCTCCGCTTCCGATACGGTCTAAAATAGTTGTTTTCATCGGTGTAGATTCTACAAATGTATCGCCCAATGCGTAGGCTTTGTAGATATGTTGTCCGTTTTCGTCAGTGGAACGTTGTGTATGAAAAATTGTTTTGAACTGGTAAATCTCTTTTAATTGTTGCATACGATCTTGTAACTGTGCGATACTAGCATTTTCTCTATCGAACATTGTTAAATCTTTTTCATTCATCATTAGTGGTTCAATACCAAAACAATAGTCGGCGTATTTTGCAAAAGTAGAGAATATTTTTTTAGCGTCTAATATACTAATAAGTTTTGTACGTAAATTTAAATCAATAGATATGGTAATACCTCTTTTTTTTGCTTCTTTTAAAATGAATAAAAGCGTTGTTCGAACGTTTTCGCCAAGAGCAATGGTAATACCACTAAAATGGAAGTGGGACACATCTTGAAGAAGAGTGTCTATATCCAGTATATCTGGTTTGATGTCGCAAATACTTGTATGTTTACGATCATAAAAGACTTCAGTTTGTCTACATCCAAATCCTGTTTCTGTGTAATATGTACCGATGCGATCGCCAATATAGCAAATGGCACTTGTGTCAATGGAACGTGTTTTTAAAAAATCTAAAAAGCGATTTCCTAAATCATGTTTAGGAAGTGCAGTTAATACTTTAGTAGGAAGACCTAGAGATTGTAGATTGCATGCCACGTTAATTTCTGAGCCACCATAATATAAAGTAGAAAGAGTACCATTTGATACACTTTGATAATCTATTGGTGTAATTCGAATGAGAGGTTCACCAAAAAATAGAACTTTTGTCATAGAAAAGACCTCTTTATTTTTCAAGAATTGTTTTTAAATAATCAGCAATTGCTTTATCTTGGCAATTTGCAAAGAAATATTCTTGGAATTTTTCTCCAGAAATTGTTTCTTTTAAAAATTCTTGATCGATTGTTTTTAGAATAGTTAATAAGTCAGTATGTGTGATTTCTTTTAATTCATTTAAAATACGTGCATTGCGTTGTTCAGGAATAGCACGTTCTTTAGGATAACCACCGCCTGATGTTTCTGCGAATAAACGTTCAAACATCAATTTAAGATTTAATTCAGCTCCCCAACCAAAGCCTTTTGCATAAGGAATAGATAGAGCGTTTCCTCCATTGATTTGTGAGAATAAGTATGCGTCTGTTGGTTCAGAAGCAAATCCACACACAACACCAGGGAAACTGTTTAAAGCTAACATAGCACCTACACCTGTTCCGCAGCCTGTTACAACGAAATCTGCTGCTTTACTATTTAATAAAATAGCTGCTAATAGACCGTTTTGAACGTATGTTAATTGACTTTCTCCTTCTTTTCCGTACATACCATAATTATAAAGCTCATATCCGTGTTTTGTGGTTGTTTCTTTTAACGCATCGTAAATAATGCTGTTTTTACTTGCTTGACTATTTTCATTGATTAAAGCTACTTTCATGTTTTCTTTCCTTTCGTATTTTATTCTGGCTGTTTTCCGATATAGGCTAAAATCCCACCGTCAACGTATAAAATGTGACCATTGACAAAATTACTTGCATCACTAGCTAGAAAAACAGCAGGTCCCATTAAATCTTGTGTTTCTCCCCAACGTGCAGCAGGTGTTTTAGCGATAATAAATTGATCAAATGGATGACGAGAACCATCAGCTTGGCGCTCTCTTAATGGTGCTGTTTGTGGAGTGGCAATGTAACCAGGTCCGATACCATTACATTGAATATTTGCATGACCATACTCAGATGCAATATTTTTTGTCAACATTTTTAAACCACCTTTTGCAGCAGCATAAGCACTAACTGTTTCACGACCTAACTCACTCATCATTGAGCAAATGTTAATAATTTTTCCATGTCCTTTTTTAATCATAGAAGGGATAACATTTTTAGCCAAAATAAATGGTGCGTTTAAGTCAATGTCAATTACTTTACGAAATTCTTCAGCACTCATATCACACATTGGTATACGTCTGATAATACCGGCGTTATTTACCAAAATATCAATAATGCCTACTTCTTGTTCAATTTTTTGTATCATGTGAGATACTCCGTCTTCATCTGTTACATCACAAATATATCCATGTGCAGTAATGCCTTCTTCTTTATAAGCAGCAGTACCTTTGTCCACAAGTTCTTGCGTAATATCGTTAAACACAATGGTTGCTCCTGCTTGTGCGTAGGCTTTTGCAATGGCGAATCCAATACCGTACGAAGCTCCTGTAATAAGAGCGATTTTTCCTTCTAATGAAAATTGTTGTATAGAAAATGTATTACAAGTCATATCATTATCTTCCTTTCATCAATTTTTTATGGTAAGTTTATTATAGATAGGTAAACCGGTTTTGTCAATGTGATAGAGCGTTTATCATGTAATGGAGTTGTATATAAAAGATTTTTTAATTATTTTATTTAGTTTTTATATGAAATGGATATAATATTGAAAGAATAATTTTGTTATAAAAAATGTAATCGCTAACTTTTTTTATTAAAAAGTATTGACAATAGTAAATCAATCCACTAAAATAACCTATATAAGTAAACCGGTAAACTAAAAAATAGAAAGGAGATCCAATGGTAAAAATTATAATGACAGGGCATGGACACTATGCAACTGGTATTTTAAGTTCATTACATTTGATTGCAGGGGTACAAGAAAACGTTGCAACTATTGATTTTGTAGAAGGTATGTCCAGTGAAGATGTCAAAGTAGCATTAAAAAATGCGATTGAAGGGGCAGATGATGTTTTAGTTCTTTGTGATTTATTAGGAGGAACACCATTTAATG
This sequence comes from Granulicatella sp. zg-ZJ, assembly GCF_010892355.1. Classification (NCBI taxonomy): domain Bacteria; kingdom Bacillati; phylum Bacillota; class Bacilli; order Lactobacillales; family Carnobacteriaceae; genus Granulicatella; species Granulicatella sp. zg-ZJ. The sequence continues at coordinate 25,977 of NZ_WNJY01000024.1, forward strand.
TCGCTTCACAAATAATGTGTGAATATCCAGAAAAAACAATAAATGTTTTAACAGGATTGAATTTAGCGATGATTATGGAAGCTGTTTTTGCGCGTACAGAGGGTACTTTTGATGAGATTGTTTCTAAAGTTCTTTTAGCAGCACATACAGGTATTGTCGATGCGAAAACATTATTTAACACATCAGATGATACAGAAATTGAAGATGGGATCTAAAAGAGGAAATGGTAATGATAAAAAAAATGACACTGGAACCACTTCAAAATCCTAGTAGATTTTTAAGTGTAGATCTTTTAACAAAAGAAGAAATAAAAAAAGCAATAGACCATGTTGTAGAACAGCTACTTATAAACATAGAATATTTCAAGGAAGATTTTCCAACACCTGCTACAAAAGATAATTGCTATCCTATTATGGATAATACAGAATGGACAAATGGTTTTTGGACAGGCCAATTATGGTTGGCTTATGAATATAATAAAAATAATGTGTTTTATGATGTTGCACATAAAAATATGCTATCGTTTTTAAATCGTGTTAATCAACAGATTGAATTAGACCATCATGATTTAGGTTTCCTATATACACCGTCGTGTATGAGTGAATATAAATTAACCGGAGATTTACAAGCAAAAGAAGCATCATTAAAAGCAGCTGATAAACTGATTGAACGTTATCAAGAAAAAGACGGCTTTATACAAGCGTGGGGTGAACTTGGTAAAAAAGAGCATTATCGTTTAATTATTGACTGTTTATTAAATATTCAACTACTATTTTTTGCTTATGAAGAAACAGGGAATGAACGTTATTACGATATTGCAAAAAATCATTTTTATACTTCTGTTAATCATGTTATTAGAGATGATGCCTCATCATTCCATACATTTTATTTTGATCCAGAAACGCATATACCATTAAAAGGTGTTACACGACAAGGATATAGTGATGATTCTTGTTGGGCGAGAGGTCAGTCTTGGGGAGTTTACGGCATTCCGTTAACGTATCGTTTCTTAAAAGATGAGCAATGTTTCGATACATTTAAGAGCGTTACAAACTACTTCTTAAATCGTTTGCCGCAAGATTTTGTATCTTATTGGGACTTGATTTTTTCAGATGGTAGCGGACATGCAAGAGATTCTTCAGCAACAGCAATTAGTGTTTGTGGTATACATGAAATGTTGAAGTATTTACCTGAAGTAGATAGTGATAAACAATATTACAAATATGCAATGCATGCGATGTTACGTTCGTTAATTGAGAATTATGCAAATAAAGACATTTCTTCTGGAGGAGCAACATTGCTTCATGGTGTTTATTCTTGGCATTCTGGGAAAGGTGTTGATGAAGGAAACATCTGGGGAGATTACTATTATTTAGAAGCACTGATGCGTTTTTATAAAGACTGGGATGTCTATTGGTAGGAGGAAAAGAATATGGCACCAAATATTGTAATGACTAGAGTAGATGAACGTTTAATTCATGGACAAGGTCAATTATGGGTAAAATCACTAGGATGTAATACAGTGATTGTAGCAAATGATGAAACAAGTGAAGATAAAATACAACAAACATTGATGAAAACGGTTATTCCGGAATCTGTAGCGATGCGTTTTTTCTCACTTCAAAAAGTGATTGATGTAATACACAAAGCAAATCCTGCCCAAACAATTTTTATTGTTGTAAAAAGTTTGGAAGATTTACTTACTTTAGTACAAGGAGGTGTACCAATTACAGAAGCGAATATCGGAAATATTCATAACGCAAACGGAAAAGAGCAAGTAACACGTTCTATTTTCTTAGGTGCAAAAGACAAAGAAGCGATTAAAGAATTAAGTCAAAAATATCATGTCAAATTTAATACGCAAACAACACCTAGTGGAAATGACGGAGCAGCCGTTGTAGATATTTTAAACTATATTTAAGAAGCAAAGGAAGGGAAGTCTTATGACAATCAGTATATTTCAAGCCGTTTTAATCGGTTTATGGACAGCATTTTGTTTTAGTGGGATGCTTCTTGGAATCTATACAAATAGATGTATTATTTTATCATTTGGTGTAGGTATTATTTTAGGAGATGTTCCAACTGCTCTTGCAATGGGAGCTATTGGTGAATTAGCATATATGGGATTTGGTGTCGGTGCCGGAGGTACAGTACCACCTAATCCAATCGGTCCTGGTGTATTTGGTACATTGATGGCCATTACAAGTGCCGGTAAAGTAACACCAGAAGCAGCGCTTGCTTTATCAACACCAATCGCTGTGGCAATTCAATTTTTACAAACTTTCGCTTATACAATTCGTGCGGGTGCACCAGAAACAGCAATGAAACATTTAAAAAATCGTAATATTAAAGCATTTAGATGGACAATCAATGCAACGGTTTGGTTATTTGCTCTTATCGGTTTCTCATTAGGTTGCGTTGGTGCATTATCAATGGATACATTGTTACATTTAGTTGATTATATTCCACCTGTTTTATTATCAGGATTAACAGTTGCAGGTAAAATGCTTCCTGCTATTGGGTTTGCAATGATTTTATCAGTTATGGCTAAAAAAGAATTGATTCCATTTGTTTTATTAGGATATGTATGTGCTGCATACTTAAAAATTCCAACAATCGGTATTGCAATCGTCGGAACAATTTTTGCTTTAATTGAGTTTTATCATCACCCAGAAAAAGTGGTTGTGAAGGAGGAAGAAAAAGATGACTGGATATAATAAATTAGAGAAAAAAGATTATGTAAAAACATCTTTAAGAGCATTTTACTGTCAAAACGGATTTAATTACAGCAATTATCAAGGTTTAGGTTATGCGAATGTTTTATATCCTGCTTTGAAAAAATATTATGGTGACGATCAAGACGGTTTATACAAAGCTCTTGAAGAAAACTGTGAATTTTATAATACTAACCCTCATTTCTTACCATTTGTAACAAGTTTACATTTAGTTATGTTAGAAAAAAATAGACCAGTTGAAGAAACACGTAATATTAAAATGGCGCTAATGGGGCCTTTAGCAGGTATTGGAGATTCTTTATCTCAATTCTGTTTAGCTCCTCTATTTTCAACAATTGCTGCATCTTTTGCAACAGATGGATTGATTCTTGGACCAATTGTTTTCTTCGTGGCAATGAACCTTATTTTAACAACAATTAAATTATCAACTGGTTTATATGGTTATAAATTAGGAACAAAAATTATTGATAAATTAAGTGAACAAATGGGAACTATTTCAAAAATTGCTAATATCATTGGTGTAACAGTTATTTCTGGATTAGTTGCAACGTCTGTTAAAATTATGGTACCAATAACATTTGCTGCTGGTGAAGTGAATAAACAAGCAAATCAAAGTATTGTAAGTATTCAAGGTATGTTGGATAAAGTGGCACCAGCATTATTACCAGCTCTATTTACGGTTTTAGTTTACTATTTAATCAAAAAGAAAAAATGGACAACTTATAAACTTGTTATTTTAACAGTTATTATCGGTATTATCGGAAGCTGGTTACATATTTTATCATAAAAATGTCGTTTTATCGTGTTAGTCATGTGACTAACACGATAAATTGTCTAGTGTAAAAATGAAACTGAATAACTATTCAGTTTCTATTTTTGTTATAGGAGAAGTCATGGAAGTAGAAATAAAAAAATATTTTGCAACATTTGATAAAGAGTATTGTCGAACATATATTCAAACAGTTTGTGCAGATGAATATAAGCAAGTTAAAAGAAGAATAGATAGATTATTAGATAATCGTTTTATTTTTGATAGAACGTGGGATATGGAACCTTGTCTAGTTGAGCATCAGCTAATAAATATGGATTGGACGACTGTATATCATGATGATCCAGAATGGGCGTATATGTTAAATCGACACGAGTATTTATTAGATTTTCTTGTTGGATATTTAGTTGAGGAAAATCCTCTTTATATTGAGAAATTAAAATGGTATATTTTCCACTGGATAAATCATGTGACCGACTTCTTCCCAAACAGTGTAACAACGAGGACACTTGATACGGGTATTCGTTGTTTTTCTTGGTTAAAAATTATTTTGTTTTTAACAGAGTGGAAACTGTTAGATGAGCGTGAATTAACGATTTTGTGTCAATCGCTACAAAAACAAATTGACTTTTTAATGACATACTATCGTGAAAAGTATACATTAAGTAACTGGGGTGTTTTGCAAACGACTGCTATCATTGCTTGTTATCATTTTTTAGCAGATAAGCTAGAGATTGATGATGCGTATTTATTTGCAATAAAAGAGTTAGAAAAACAATTATGCACACAAGTTTTAGAAGACGGTACACAATTTGAGCAGTCTATTTTATATCATGTGGAAGTATATAAAGCGATATTTGAGTTAGTTGTTTTAGTTCCAGAAATGAAAGAGAGTATTGCTGCTATATTATCTAAAATGGCTCATTATATTCGTATGATGACGACATCAAGTGGGAAAACAGTAGCTTTTGGGGATAGCGATGAGCATGATACAGCAGATTTATTAAATGCTAGTGCTATTCTGTTAGAAGATTCGCAATTATTAGATAATCATGCACATTTAGAAATATATGGTGTAATGTTATTTGGTAAAAAAGGAATTGACTTGTTTAAAATATTAAAAGAAAACAATGTAGAAAATACAAGAGAGTCTGCTTTTTATAAAAACTCGGGACATGTTTGTATTAAAGAACAAGATAGTTATCTTTTCTTTAAAAATGGTCCAATAGGAAGTGCACATTCTCATAGTGATCAAAATAGTTTTTGTTTATATGTAGATAATTGTCCAATTTTTGTTGATTCTGGTCGATACACATATAAAGAAGAGGAAAGACGATATGACTTAAAAAGTGCATATAGTCACTCAACTTGTTTAGTTGATGGTATATCTCCAGATAATGTTGTAGGTTCTTGGGAATATGATGACTATCCTCAAACTTTGTATTGCGATTATCGTCATGAAGAGGCGTATCATTACATAGAGGGAGCATATCTTTCTCATCGTCATCATCATTTATGTGTACATAAGCGACATATTGTTGGTATAGGTAATAGTGCGTGGTTTGTGATTGATGAGGTGATTTGTGAAGGGGAGCATGGATTGAGCACACAGTTTATTTTAGATGATACAGCTGTTTTTCAACATAACACTGTGAATACATTAAATATTATGAGTAAGGTACCTTTTACAGTAGAACCTGCGATTATATCTAAACAATATAATACTATTGTGGATACGAAAAAATTAGTGAAGCACCAACCATTTACAAATCAGATAATTGATTATACTTTATTTGCTAAAGATACGGTATCTATTAGGAAAAAAGACGTTTATCAAAGTGACGGTACTTTATTAGAAAACGGACTTGCATTTGAAATAAAAGACAACAATAAGCATCTTCTTCTTATTTTAGTTGTTGAAGAAATTTATAAGGGAGAAAAATTAATCGTTGTTGATGATGTGAAAGTAAAAGGAAAGTGTAGTATTTATGATAAAAAAACAAATAAATTACATCGTCTGAAATAATAAGGAGTAAAAAGTCGTGAATATGGCATTATACGTAACATTTTTCTCATTAAAATCACGCTATTTAGCTATTTTTATAGGATAAATATGTTATAATATGAAGTGTTTTTAGAGGAGGAAATGTTTTGATGAAAAAACTTACCATTAAAGATATTGCAGAAATGGCACAAACGTCAAAAACAACAGTCTCTTTCTATTTAAATGGTAAATATGGGAAAATGTCACAAGAAACTAGGGAGAAAATTGAGCAAGTTATTCAAGAAACGAATTATAAACCCAGTATTGTGGCACAGAGTTTAAATTCAAAAACGACGAAGCTAATTGGCGTATTGATTGGCGATATTACAAATAGTTTTTCAAATCAAATAGTAAAAGGTATTGAGGATATTGCAAGTCAAAATGGGTACCAAGTCATCATCGGCAATAGTGATTATAATCAAGAAAACGAAGATAGCTATATAGAAAGCATGCTTTTATTAGGTGTGGATGGATTTATTATTCAGCCGACTTCTACATTTAGAAAATATTTACGTATTATTGAAGAGAAAAAGAAAAAAATGGTATTCTTTGATAGTCAATTATATGAGCATAGAACAAGTTGGGTAAAGACAAATAATTATGATGCTGTCTATGATGCAATTCAATCATGTATAACGAAAGGTTACGAAAATTTTGTGATTATTACTGCCGATACTAGTCGTATTAGCACACGTATTGAACGTGCAACAGGATTTATTGATGCGTTAAACGATGTCAATATTGGACATGATATACTGATTATTGAAGATAAGCAAACGGTTTCAGAAAACATTCGTGAATTTTTAAAAGAAATTTTTGCAAGAGAGAGACGTACACTTGTATTTGTACCGAATTGTTGGGCTTTACCGCTCGTATTTACTGTGATGAAAGAGTTAGATTATGATACATCTCGAATCGGACTGATTGGATTTGATAATACGGAATGGACAGATTTATCATCTCCACGTGTAACGACGATTGTTCAGCCAGCTTTTGAGGAAGGTCAGCAAGCAACAAAAATTTTAATTGATCAAATAGAAGGTAAATATCAAGAAGAAAAGCAACAAGTTTTAGACTGTGTCATTCATTGGAAAGAGTCTACAATTTAGTGATATAAAGAATGAATTGAAGAGTCTAAAAGAAGTATATAATTGAATTATATGAAAAATAAGCGTATGATACTCATGTAAAACGTAAATGGAGGTTTACCATGAAAAAAAGGATAATGCTTGTAGGTACACTTATGTTATTGGGTGCTTGTAATCAGCAACCACCAAAACCTATGACAGCAATTGAAGTGATTGAAAAACAAGAAGCAGCGGCTAAAGAAATAAAAAGTATGTCAATGGGAATGGATATGTCTATTGATATAAAACAAAGTGAAATGACTTTGCCGACTATCAAAACACATTTAAATTTAGATGTTATTGAAAACCCACCTGCTATGAAACTAGATATGGGTGGAGTCAATCAAATCGTAAATGGCCAAGTTTATTATGTAGATAATACGCTATACACGAATGTTTCTGGAACGTGGGTTAAAAAAGAAGGCACTATGGATGAGTTTGAAGAAATGAAAAAAAGTGCTCAAAGAACCAATACAATTCCGGCGGGTATAAAAGAGAAGTTTGAAGTAAAAGAAACGATGGATAATTATGTTTTAACCCTTCAACTAAAAGATAAAGAAGACTTTGATAACTTAATCAATAGTATACCAACATCAGCAGAAGCGATAGAGAATTTTAAACAAGCTGGTGCGACATTTGAAAGTGGAGAAGTAACTTATGAAGTGGATAAAAAATCGTTCTATATCGAAAAAATGGATATGATACTTTCTATGGTGACAGAAGATACTACTGCACAAAAAATATCTGTTAAAATCACGATACACGCTGATCTTAAAGGTATCAACAATGTAAATAAAATAGAAGTACCACAAGAAGCAAAAAATGCAAAAGAATCATAATGTAAAAGAGCAAGCCAAATTCGGTTTGCTCTTTTATTATAAAATGGCTCTATGTCAAATAAGGTTGATGACTCATAAAAGGTAGTGATGTAACAAATGTTATGTCACTATCTTTTTATTTTAAGTCACAAAGTGATGTACGGCTCACCGACATGTACACGATACATTTCTC
>NZ_WNJY01000025.1:0-30699 GCF_010892355.1 Granulicatella sp. zg-ZJ
TTTACACAATAGAGATTTTGACCGATTTGAAGAAATACTCATATGGGCGAAACAGGAAGCTATTTCTCCTGGTTTACGTAGAGTATTAAGAACTTTCAAAGGGTATTTACCCTATATTAAAAACACCTTTATCTACCATCATTTGACTAACGGTGCACTTAAAGGAATCAATCATAAAATTAAAGTACTTAAGAGAAATGCCTATGGTTATCGTCACTTTTCACATTTTAGAAATCGTATTTTATTAATCTGTAAGTTATATGTACCATATACCGTGCCATTTACTTCACTAGTTGCTTAATAGTTTAAGTCAAAAGTGACGTACGAATAGCTCCTTCCCCGCACAACGTAGGGGAAGAGACATGTATCGTGTACATTTCGGTGAGCCGTATATCACTTTGTGACTTAAAATAAAAAGATAGTGACGTAACATTTGTGACATCACTACCTTTTATGAGTCATCAACCCTATTTGACATAGAGCCATTATTTGTCTAAAATCAGTTTAGAAAATTGAATAATTATGAAAAATATGAATATTAACTAATTAGACTTATCGTTATTATAAATCTCATCGTAAGTAATATCTTCCTCATTATTGCTAATTCGTACACTTCTATCCATAGCTGTATAAGAAGATTTTTCTATATATCCTTGTATATCATAAACTGAATATCTGCCTATTACTTCAAAACGTAAAAATACTTTCCCGTCAGAACCCATAATATGAAAAAAACTTGTATTTATAGTACCGTTATATACTCTACTAGCAACAGAGTCAGAACCTCCATACCAATTATACTTTTCTAATGATACTAAAAGTCCAGCAACACTATAATTTACATAGCAACTCACATTTTGTTTATAGTGAATAATCGCTATTTCTCCTTTGTTAAAATAAGCTTCTCCATTAGAATGTGTACTTTTAATTGCTTTTCCACTATATGTTACAACATACCCACCAGCTTCAGCAATAGACACGAAAAACCCTAAAAAATACACATTTTATATTTTTCTACTCTTTATTTGTGAATATGTTCTGTAAAATAAATACATAACATATCCTGTAGATACCAATGTAACAAAATGATTTAATAAATAATCATCTCTTATAAATTCTATGTTTCCAAACAGTATATTTCTAATGAAAACAAAGTAAATAAATATTAAAAAAATGATTGTGTTATAGTAACATTTCGTTTTTAATCTAATTTGTCTATAAAATACACTATCGTATAACAAAGATGTCACAATAAATGCAAACAAAAAGTAAAGCGGTAAAACAATCCCCGCATCCATTCGATATGTTTGCATTAGCCACATATATAGAGGACGAAATGTATAATACAGATAATTTGAAAAAAATGATACATATAACTCTTTCGCAACAAATAAAGAGATAATAAACACACCTAAACAAAATATAATTTTTTTAACATTCATTGTTTCTCCTCCCTTACTTCTTTTATTCAAAAATTGATATATGAAAATGATAGATATTCTTGATACATTTTAGATACACTGTCATTACATTGCTATATGTTTTTACAAAAATTACCATATATTTATCCGGCTTTATTTTTGTTTTCATTTATCCTCAAATGATATATACAATATTTCTGATCCCTCCTTTTTTCACAATGCTTCATTTAAACAAATAGTAATTTATAACAATTATAGAATACAACAATCGTTATCTTTTGTGTAAAAATGTCGCAAAAGTGACATTGCTATAGCACTTTTGCGACATTTTGGATCTAGATATTTCATTTGAGGAACAACATCATTTAATACAAACAACAAATAGTTAAAAAATGTTTTTCCGTCAAATTGTGTTGGCGAAAAGTCAAAATATCTCATATTTTCATGAATTGTCTTTTCAAACTCTATTTTCATCATATATAAAATAATACATCATCTCGACAATATATTTTTATATTATCGAAGTGCTTTGCTGCCAATGTCTTGCCTATAAAAAGTTTTCGGAATTGGGTTTTCTGATAAATATGTATAAACCTCTTGCTGTGCTTCTTTGACAGTTTGAGCCGTTGCGGATACTAAGAAAATACGACCTCCACTTGATACATATTCTCCGTTTTTCTCGGTAACACCAGCAGCAAATAATTCCATTGATGTATGTTGAGGGACTGTTAGAGTGCCTAATGGTAAGTCTTTCACATAAGTACTCGGATAACCGTTAGCAGCCACAACAACACCTAATGTTATGCCTGATTGACGCCATTCAATAGTTGGCTCTTTATCTTCTAAAATATCGGTAATAATCGTTGCAAAATCACTTTCTAAACGTTGTAAAACGACTTGTGTTTCAGGATCTCCAAAGCGTGCATTAAATTCAATAACTTTTATTCCGTTTTTTGTCATCATCAATCCTGCATATAAAACTCCTGTATATGAAGCTCCCTCTAATACTAATCCATCAATAATAGGTTGTACGACATGCATCATCACATCATCAATAACCGTTTGGTCAAATTGCGGTACTGGAGAGTATGCTCCCATGCCTCCTGTATTGGCACCTTTATCATTATCATAAGCACGTTTATGGTCTTGTGAGATACCCGCAAACCAAGCTTTACGACCTTTGACAAAACTAAATACGGAAAATTCTTCTCCTTCTAAATACTCTTCAATGACAACTCTAGCAACATCATTGTCATTTGTATATGAGCCGTCGATGAGCATTAAGGATAGAGCATCTAGCGCTTCTTGCTCTGTCATCGCAACCACGACACCTTTTCCAGCTGCCAATCCGTCTGCTTTAATAACAATCGGCACTCCTTTTTCAAGGCAATAGGTTTTTGCTTTTTCAAAATCTGTAAAGGTTTGCGATTGTGCTGTTGGCACATTGTATTTTTTCATCAATTCTTTCGCAAAGTCTTTAGAATATTCAATCTTTGCAGCACGTTGACTTGGGGAAAAAACCAATAACCCCTCTTGTTCAAACGCATCACTGACACCATGAAACAGCGGTAATTCCGGCCCAATAAATGTCCATGAAATATCATGCTCTTTTGCGAATTGAACCAGTGCTTGTTTATCTGTTTCTGAAATATCTACACAAACAATGCCGTCTTGTGCCATTCTTGGATTTCCTTTTGCACAATATACCGTTTTTACTTTTGGTGAACGAACAATCGCTTTTGCAATTGCGTGTTCTCTACCACCACTACCAATCACTAATATATTCATGAGTTTTCCCTCTACATCTTAATGTCTAAAATGTCTTATATCTGTTTTTAACATCGCTATATGATGCTCATTTGCCACATTCACAGAATCATCATCTTTAATACTACCACCCGGTTGTATAATGGCACAGATACCATACTCCGACGCCAACGTTACTGTATCAGACATAGGGAAAAAGGCATCACTCGCCATAACCGCTTTAGACAAATCCATACCACTTTGTTTGGCTTGCTCTAAAGCAATTTTTGCTGCACCAACACGGTTCATTTGCCCCGCACCAATACCTAATGTTTGTTTAGCATCTGAAATAACAATCGCATTTGATTTCACATGTTTCACAACTTTCCACGCCAATAACAACGCTTTTTCTTCCTCCAAGCTTGGTTTTCTTTTTGTCATGACGCTAAATGTTTCTGGCTCATCAAGATGATTGTCTTGTTCTTGAACCAATAAACCACCTAAAACAGACACGTACTCTAATTCATTCGTATGCATTTCCTCAAAAGGTAGTGCTAATAAACGAATATTTTTCTTTTGTGTTAAAATCTCAAGTGCTTCTTCATCATAAACAGGAGCAATAATAATTTCTAAAAAGATTGTATGTAATTGCTCAGCAACACGTTTTGTGACTGGTCGATTTAACACAACAATACCACCAAATATAGAAACCGGATCTGCTTGATAACAGCGTTCAAATGCTTCTTCAATCGTTTCTCCAACACCAACACCACAAGGATTCATATGTTTCAACGCAACAGCAACAGGTTCGTTAAACTCTCTAGCAATGCGAATAGCAGCATCTGCATCTTTAATATTATTATAAGACAATTCTTTTCCATGTAATTGTGTTGCATTTGCTATGGAAAAACGCTGTGGAAGAACTGTTTCATAAAACAAAGCTTTTTGTTGACTATTTTCACCATAGCGTAATGTTTGTTTTAAATCATACGTTATTGTTAATGTTTCAGGTGTATCTTGTCCAACTTGTTTTGTCATATAATCAGCGATTAACGCATCATAACTCGCCGTGTGTCTAAAAACTTTTGCCGCCAATGTTTGTCGTGTTTCAAAACGTGTATTCCCGTATTCTTGCCATTCGCTTAAAACAGTATCATAATCAGCTGGATCTACTAAAACTGTTACATCTGCATGATTTTTTGCAGCTGAACGTAACATACTAGGTCCACCTATATCAATATTTTCAATAGCATCCGCATAGTGTACATTAGGTTTTAAAATTGTTTGTTTAAATGGATATAGATTTACCACAACAATATCAATATACGAAATACGATGCTCTTCTAAAGCGTTTGTATGCTCTTGACTATCACGTCGCGCCAATAATCCTCCATGAATGACTGGGTGTAATGTTTTAACACGTCCGTCTAACATTTCAGGAAAACCCGTAACCTCTTCAATCCCAATCGTCTTAATTCCTTCTTCTTCAAGAACTTTTTTTGTTCCTCCTGTTGAGATAATCTCAATACCTAATGATACAAGCGCTTTGGCAAACGGGACAACTCCTGTTTTATCTGATACACTAATCAATGCTCTTGTCATACGTTTCTCCTTTCATCATTTCTTTTATTTTGATAATACATTTGTATCGCTTTAGGATACAAACGGTGCTCTACCGCGTGGATACGTTCCTCTAAACTTTCCAATGTATCCGTTTCAAAAACAGGGACACGTTCTTGTAAAATAATCTCTCCTGTATCAATTCCCTCATCGACAAGATGTACCGTCACACCAGTTTGTGAGACACCAGCACTAAACGCATCTAAAATACCTTGCTTCCCTTTAAATTCAGGCAAGTAAGCTGGATGAATATTCAAAATACGTTGTGAATATTCATCCAATAATGTTTGTCCAATGATTTTCATATACCCTGCTAAGATAATATAATCAATATGATATAATGCTAGTATGTCTAAAATAGCTTTTTCATAAGCTTCTTTGGAATCATACTCACTTAATGCGATATGATAATATGGAACAGAAACCTGTTTAGCACGTTCTAATACATACGCATCTTTTTTATCACAAATGACACAACTAATATGTGCTTTTAATATTCCTTCCTGTATAGCTTGGTACAAAGCAGAAAAATTAGAACCATTACCACTTGCAAAAACAGCTAAATTCATAAAATAACCTCTTGTGATGATAATGTTTGTGAATAGTTCTCTTTAGAAACAACATCGCCTATGACATACGCTGGTGTGTCAAAAGCTCCCAAAAGATGTAGAACATCTTGCACGCTTTCTTTAGGGATAGCAACAACCATACCGATACCTAAATTAAATGTATTTAGCATCGTTTCTTGAGTGTATTTCCCTAAACGTTGCATAAGAGTAAAAATCGGTAATGTTTGAAAAGAATTCATGTGAATACGTGCGGTCATTGCATCTGGGAGCATGCGTGGAATATTTTCAAGAAATCCTCCACCTGTAATATGTGCCACTCCGTGTACAAATCCTTTTTGATGCAAGGCAAGAATTTCTTTCACGTAAATGCGTGTAGGTTCCAATAAAACATCGCCCAATGTTTTCTCACCCAATTCATCAAAATGACTTTCATACGTATATTGATTATCTTTGAAAAAAAGTTTTCTAACAAGCGAATAGCCATTGGAATGAATACCACTAGAACCTAAGCCTATTAGCACATCACCTATTTGCACATTCTCTTTATGAATTAACTGCTCTTTTTCTGCGACACCCACCGTAAATCCTGCTAAATCAAAATCTTCTGGATCATACATATCTGGCATTTCTGCTGTTTCACCACCAATTAAAGCAGCCCCTGCTATTTGACAACCTGTGGCAACACCCGACACAATTTGTTCGATAATCTCTGGTTTATTTTTACCAACGGCAATATAGTCTAAGAAAAATAGTGGTTCTGCTCCTTGAGCAACAATATCATTTACACACATCGCCACACAGTCTATTCCGATTGTATCATATTTTTTTTGCTGAATCGCTAACAATAACTTTGTTCCTACGCCATCTGTTCCAGAAATGAGAACAGGATTTTTATACTGTAAACTTCCTAAATCAAATAGCCCTCCAAAACCACCTAAAGCACCCATAATACCACTGCGGTTTGTTTTTTGAACATGCTTTTTAATTCGTTCGACAACTTCGTATCCGGCATGCACATCGACACCGGCTTCTTTATATGCATTCGACATGATATATTCCTCTACTTTCTTTTTTCCAAAAAGGCTTGCTGAATGGGTGTTAATTTGCGATAAAACTCTTCTTCATAATCATATAAACCTGCACAGTAATCACCATTAAAACAATCCATACATAAGCCTCCGTATAAATCATCTACCTTTAATCCAATGGATTCAATCAATCCCTCTTCACTTAAAAAACCTAATGAATCTGCACCAATAAACACACGCATTTCTTCAAGTGTTTGGTTGGCAGCAATTAATTCACTTGATGTTGAAATATCAATGCCGTAATAACTCGGGAAAAGTAATGGTGGTGCAGCAATACGTACATGCACTTCTTTAGCACCTGCTTCTTTTAATAATCGTACAATACGTTGACTAGTTGTTCCTCTAACAATCGAATCATCAACCATGACCACCGATTTCCCCCCTACGATACTTTTTACAGCAGATAATTTTAATCGTACACCTTGTTCCCTTAGTTCTTGTGTTGGTTGAATAAATGTACGCGCTATGTATTGGCTTTTAACTAGTCCCATTTCGTATGGCAAACCACTTTCTTCTGCATACCCACTTGCCGCTGATAAGGAAGAATTTGGTACTCCAATCACAATATCCGCTTGTGGTGTTGGCCACTCGTGCGCAAGACGTCTACCTGTTCTTTTTCTAGCTGCATGTACATTGATACCTGCTATATTAGAATCGGGTCTTGAAAAATAGACATATTCCATTGCCGCAATAGCATGACGATTTTTTTCAATATATGATTCGACACGTAATCCGTCCTTTGTAATAATCGCTATTTCTCCCGCATAAATATCTCGGACAAATTCTCCTCCCAAAATATCAATAGCACATGTTTCGCTTGCCAGGACATATGCCCCATTCTTTAACTTACCAACAACTAAAGGACGTAAACCATTTTCATCAACAGCTCCATACAAAGCGTCTTTTGTCAAAAGTAAATACGTGAATCCACCTTTAATACGACATAAACTTTCTTTTAACTGTGCTTCGAATGTTGCTTGCTTGCTACGGCGAATTAAATGAATTAACACTTCTGTATCAGATGTTGAATAAAAAACAGCCCCCTCTTGTTCTAGTTCTTTTCGCAATGTTTTACTGTTGATAAGATTACCATTGTGACATACACCAACTTCCATATCATAAAAGCGATGTAAAAACGGTTGAATATTACGTAAACTACTTCCTCCTGATGTAGCATAGCGTACATGCCCGATTGCTTTATCGCCATACATATCTAAATTTTGTTTATCTTTAAATACTTCAGCTAGCAGGCCTAATCCTCTATACCCAACCATTTTGTCATCATTCGATACAACAATACCTGCTCCTTCTTGCCCGCGATGTTGTAAACTGTGCAATCCAAAATAGGTCACTTCACTCGCTCGTGAATGCCCAAACACACCAAAAACACCACATTCTTCATTTAGATGACTACTCATGAGTTAATCTCCTTAACACTTCTTCGTACGCTTCCATAACACCACCTAAATCTCGGCGAAATCTGTCCTTATCAAACTTTTCTTGTGTTCCAACTTCCCATAATCGACATGTATCTGGAGAAATTTCATCTGCCAAAATAATTTGATTATCTTTTGTCTTTCCAAACTCAATTTTAAAATCAACCAATGTTAAATTAGCTTTTAAGAAAAATTCTTGCAAAAGCATATTGATACGTAAAGCTTGGGATTTGATAAAAGCTAATTCATCTTCTGTCACAATATGCAACGCCACGGCATGATCATCGTTTATAAGTGGATCTCCTAACGCATCATTTTTATAACTTAACTCAAATACGGGTTTTGCCAGTACTTGACCTTCAGGTAGACCGTATTTTTTCGCCATAGATCCTGCAACAATATTCCGAATAATGACTTCTAGAGGAATAATCGTCACATGTTGACAAATCTGATCCGTATCATTCACTTTTTCAATGAAATGTGTACGTACACCCGCATTCTCTAAATAATTAAAGATCAACGATGTAATCGTATTGTTTAAAACGCCTTTTTTCTCAAATTCTTCTTTTTTTATACCATTAAAAGCTGTTGCACTATTTTTATAATGAACATAAACTTTATCTGGTTCTTCACAAGAATACAGTTGTTTTGCTTTACCCTCATACAATAAATTCATCATTTTTTCTCCTTTTTATATTTGAAGTATTGAACACCGTTTGTAAAAATATCTTGTCTACCTTTCAGTGTGTTTGTTTTATACAGTCCTTCACCATAACGTTCACTATGTCCCATTTTTCCTAAAACAAGGCCATTTTCACTCATCATTCCCTCTATAGCCAGTACTGAGCCATTTGGATTAAATTGTCCATGTTCACTTGCCAAACCATTAAAATCACAATATTGAAAAGCTACCAAATGTTTATACGCAGGAAGCATTGTACCAACTAATTTACCCTCTCCATGACTAAACATCACTTCGTGCATTTCATCTAATGTAAATCCTTGTGTCCATGGAGAATTCAGATTTGCAACACGCGTCCATGCAGATGTTGAAATATGATGATAACTATCATTACGATATAAGGTTAAATCGTCTTGAGTCACATCTCGAATTTCTCCATAAGGTATTAGCCCCGATTTAATTAAGGCTTGAAATCCATTACAAATACCTAAAATCAATCGTTTTTTTGCTAAATGTTGATGAATGGCTTCTTTTACTTTGGCATTTTTCAATACATTAACAATAAATTTTGCACTACCGTCAGGTTCATCACCACTTGAAAATCCACCTGGAAACATAATAATATGCGATTCTTGAATGGCTTTAACAAAGGCATCAATAGATTGTTCAATATCATGCTCTTTCTTATTTCGTATCACAACTGTTTGTGTCATTGCACCCGCATCTTTGAATGCTTTTTCTGTGTCATACTCACAATTTGTCCCAGGAAAAACAGGAATCACCACTTTAACATCATCGATATACTCATCATAATAAATAGGCTCTTTTGGCAAAACAGAGATTTGTTCACAATGCCCTTTATCTTCATTTTGATAAAGTGGATAAATCGGATTTAATGTCTGTGTATAGGCTTTATATACTTCTTCAAACGAGAACGTTTCTCCATTGATAGAAATATCTTCACTAACATAGCCAAGTAAAGTAAATGGTAAATCTACGGTTGATTCCACCACCAATGACGCAGGCGTAAAATCTAAAATAGTATTGTGATTTACGGTAAATCCAACTCTATTACCTAATGCCATTTTGATTAAAGAAGCTGCAACGCTGCCTTCTTCTTGTACGTACGCAGATACGATGTGTTTATTTCGTATCGCTGTTTTGACATATTCATAATGCTCTATTGCTTTTTCTATATTTGGATAACCCCGTTCATCTTTTTCTACTGGTACATAATATAATTTATTTCCAATATTTTTTAACTCAGGTGTTATGATATGCTCTATTTTGACTGGAGCACAAGCAAATGAAATTAGCGTTTCAACAACATTTAAATCATTAAACGTACCAGACATACTGTCTTTCCCGCCAATACTTGCTCGTCCAATTTTATGTTGTGCTACAATACTACCTAATAAACTTTGTGTCACTTTGCCCCATTTTTCTGGAGAAGTTCCTAATTTTTCAAAATACTCTTGGAAAGAAAAATACAAACTTTCTTTATCTCCACCAACAGCATATATTTTTGCCACACTTTCTAAAACAGCATACATAGACGATAAAAACGGTGAATAGTGAGAAATTTTTGGAATAAACCCATAGGTCAAAATTGTTCCTGTATCCCCAGTTGCATGTAGCGCTGGTAAAGCTTGAACACTCGCTTGAACAGGAGTTAGTTGATGTTTTCCCGCAAAAGGCATCAAAACGGTTGTTGCTCCAATAGAAGCATCAAATCGTTGGGCTATCCCTTTTTGACAGGTCACATTTAAGTCACTTAATTCTTCTAAAACAGCTTCTTTAGAAAATGACTTATGGTTGAAAGGATTGTTCCCTTGATTATCAATCAACAGTGCATTTGCATGCTGTCTTACACCACTTGTTGCTAAAAAATCAGCACTCATATCCACGACTTTTTCAGCCCCATAATACATTTCCAAACGACGTTTATCAGTAATGGTTGCCACATGTGCATATTCAATATTCTCTTCTTCACATGCTTTCGTAAATACTTCATAATCACTTGGAGAAATAACGACCGCCATCCGCTCTTGAGATTCACTCGTTGCCAATTCTGTTGCATTTAATCCTTGATATTTAACAAGTACTTTATCTAATTGTATATGTATGCCCTCTGATAATTCTCCAATAGCAACACATACACCACCTGCACCAAAGTCATTGCATTTTTTAATCAATTTTGTCACATGAGGTTGTCTAAATAAACGCTGTAATTTACGTTCTTCAATAGCATTTCCTTTTTGCACTTGACTAGACGCTGTTTCTAAAGACTGGTTGGTATGCACCACACTTGATCCACTCGCACCTTGAATACCGTCACGTCCCGTTCTTCCCCCAATCAATAGAACCAAATCATCTTTCTTAGGTGTTTCTCGCTTAAAATCACCAACTTTAACAGCACCAACAACAGCACCAACTTCCATGTGTTTGGCAACATAAGAATCATCATATAACTCTCTTACAAATGTCGTTGCCAATCCAATTTGATTACCATAAGAAGAATTACCATGCGCTGTCCCTTTTGAAATATCAATTTGAGGTAATTTATGTGGTAAAGTTTCTTCTCGTTTTTGTAGAATATTGCCACTACCCGACACACGCATTGCTTGATACACATAGCTTCTACCAGAAAGTGGATCACGAATAGCACCGCCAATACATGTACTAGCACCCCCAAAAGGTTCAATCTCACTCGGATGATTATGCGTTTCATTTTTAAACTGCACTAACCACTGCTCTGTGCGTCCATTGACTATATTCTCTGTGAAAAAAGAGCATGCATTGATTTCTTCACTTACTTCGATTTTTTTATCTTTTAACACCCGTACATGATACTTTCCGATAATGCTTGCCATATCCATTAGCGTTACTGGTTTACTGACCTGTAATGACTTTCTCATAGCCAAATAAGTATCGTACGCTTCTTGCATTTCTTTTTTAAACAGTGCCGATTGAATAGACACATCATCTAACACTGTTTCAAAGGTTGTGTGACGGCAATGGTCACTCCAATAGCAATCCAACACATAAATTTCTGTTTCTGTTGGATCTCTATGTTCCGTTTTAAAATAGGATTGGATAAACACTAAATCCTCAATCGACATCGCCAAAGACATCTCTCGTTTTATCTCTTTTAATTGTGCGGTATCAAATACATTAAATCCTGTCATATCCCTTAATGGTTTTGGTGTTGCATCAATCGAAAAAGACAGACAAGACATATCTTTGACACGGGCTTCAATCGGATTGACTAAAAATTGTTCAACTTTTAACAAATCATTCTCAGATAAATACTTATCAAACACAATAACCCTACCACTTCTAACAACAGCCTGTGATTGATTATCCAATAATGCAATACACTGCATCGCACTATCTGCTCTTTGATCGTATTGAGCAGGCAATGTTTCGTAAGCAAAATAATATCCCTCTTTTAATGTAAGTATCTCGTACACATCATCAATCATCACTTCTGAAAAAACAGATTTCTTTGCCAATGAATATGTTGTTTCCTCAATATTGTATATATCATATACATGATATATTGTCGCTTGTGCCAATTCAAAACCATACATGTTATTCAGTTGTTGACATAACATAAATGATTCTTGATTATAACTTTCTTTTTTCTTTACAAAAATCCGTCTATCCATATACCCTCCCTAAAATACGAACTATTTATAAAACAACTTCTAATTATGTTCGTTTTTATCGTAACACATTATCGTTTTTTGTCAACTTTTCTAACAAAAACATTGATATAACAATAAAAACAGCACATACTACTATTTTAGCTTTTAAACAAGGATATTTTTTTTTTTTAACGAACATAAACTTTATAAAAAAAGACAATAAAAGAAAAATAAAGACTTTTTCCCTTAAAAAAAGATTGACTTTCGTTTTTATGACACACAAAAAAGCTAAAAGTATCCATACGAATACTTTTAGCTTTTTTCTTATTCCCGTATATAATCAACTATATAATACATACTACGATGTCTACCACCCGTATATATTTTTTTATTTACTTCTAAAATAACGGTTGCTACTTTCTTAGTTTTATCAAAACTACTCATCATTGGTATTGTTATTCTATCCCCTTCTGTGATCCACTTACTTAGGTCTGCTGGTACTGGGAATCCTGCGCCACCAACACCTCCGAGTTGGGTGTAGACAAATTTTTTATCTTGTTTTAAATACACCGCACCTTTAGATTCTCCTAACAGTGCAACTAACTCATCTTCAGTCTTTCCAATAGCAGAATCATCAATTTCACGAAAATCTTGTTTATTTCTGCTATAAATATCGCGAATATTTGCTAAAACATCTTCTTCTTGGAAAACAGCTACATTATATTCGTTATAAATATCTACGATATTGGCTAAATTAGCCATATAATACGCATTTCCCTCTACATTTTTTATCAATTTCCCTCCAATAAAACCTGGCGGTATCGTATTTTGCTTTCCATTATTAAAACGATTTATCTGAATAGAAATCATATCACTGGCTAACCGTATCGCTTCTTCAACGGCGTCAGGACTCGTGTCATATTTTCTTCCACTTGAAACAGAAGTCCATTCTAAATTATCTAAAAAGATTTCTTTTTTTGCATTATACTTGTCAAAAAACTCTTTCTTAGAGATAACTTTTCCCTCTGTATCTTCTTTCTTCTCTGAAAAGAACACAGCAAAACGCTCTTCCATTAAAGAAGTCAAATCATTTGCTATTTTTATATCTGTCATACTCGACACATTTACCTGTTGATTATCTAAGAAATAATACTGATTATGCTTACTCAAAATCGTTCCATCATCATACAGTGAATAAGCCATTCTCTCAGGTCTACCCGCTTTAAACGCCTCACTGAATAAACGCACAACACTATTGTCTTTTATCGTGTATAAATCAGCCAACTCTCTAATTTGTCCTTTTATTAATAACTCTTTCACATTATCATGATTGATATCATAAAAAGCATAGTACATATCTTTCTTACCCGCTTCAACAGACAAATTGACATCCTCTGGAATATCCGTATTTTTTGCGTCTAGAGCTTCTTTATACTTTTCAATTATCGGACGATACAAACTTTCATAGTCCACCACAACTTTTTCCGTTACACTTACTTCGGCTTGCTTACTATTAGTACTACAACCTACCAAACACCCCAAAACGATAGGTATCATCCATTTTTTTATTCCCATATTTCTAACTCCTTAATCTCTCTCAATGTTTCTTCAACATCCTCACTCAGCACCGTCACATGCCCCATTTTTCGATTGATTTTACTCTCCAACTTTCCATAATCATGGAAATGCCAATTCGGTTTTTCTTTTTTTAGTGCAAAAACAGCATCAACATGCTGACCTAACACATTGATCATGACAACTGAAGAGTACAATTTGATTACTGGCATAGGTAATTGTAAAACCGCTTGAATAGATACATCAAATTGGGACATATTGCACGCCTCAATCGAATAATGCCCCGAATTATGTGGACGTGGTGCCAATTCATTCACATAACATTGATTATCTGCTGTTACAAAAAACTCGATGCCTAGCGTTCCAACTAATTGCAAAGCATCTGCTATTCTCTCTGCAATTTCTTGTACACGCTCCAAGACATCATCGGGTAATCTTGCCGGAACAATTGTTGTATGTAAAATATTATGAACATGATGATTTTCACTGACTGGAAAAACAGACGTTTGACCTTTTAGATTCCGACTAATCATAATAGATACTTCTTTCTCAAAAGGCACAAATGCCTCTAATACACAAGTCGTTTGATTTACTAGCGTTTCTGCTTTTTGTATATCTTCATCCGAGATGAGTACAACTTGTCCTTTTCCATCATATCCAAATCGTGTGGTCTTTAAAACACACGGATACCCTATGTTTGCTATCGCTTGTTGTAAATCTTCTTTAGACAAAACTGCTTCATACTGCCCAACCGGAAACCCATGTGTCTTTAAAAACTCTTTCTCTAATAATCTATCTTGTGAAATACGTAGCGTTTTAATCCCTTGAGGAAATTTATCCGCAGGAATAGTATCTATAATCGCTTGACAATCGACGTTCTCAAATTCATACGTAATGACATCACAACAATTTGATAACTCGCACAAAGCCTTTGTATCATTATAATGAGATACGATATGCCAATCACTCACTTGAGAAGCAGGACAATCTTCTTGAGGATCTAAAATAGCCACCCTATATCCTTGCCTTTTAGCAGACTGTGCCATCATTTTCCCTAACTGACCCCCGCCAATAATACCAATCGTTACATTTATGTTCGGATTACCTTTTATCATCGTCTACCCTCTCTTATTGATACAAGATATAATCACTTTCTAGTACTTGTTGTCGCATATTTTCTCTATACACTGCCATTTTTTCCGCCAATACGTCATCAAATGCACTTAATATTTGCACTGTATATAAACCGGCATTGATAGCCCCCGCTTTCCCAATAGACATTGTACCGACAGGAACACCTCCTGGCATTTGTACAATAGATAATAATGAATCAATACCATTTAATGTACTTGACTTGATAGGAACAGCAACAACAGGTAATGTTGTTTTTGAGGCAATCATTCCCGGTAAATGTGCAGCTCCTCCAGCCCCTGCAACAATGACTTTAATACCTGTTTTTCGTGCATCCTGTGCAAATTGGAACATTAAATCTGGGGTACGGTGTGCAGAAATGACTTGTTTATGATAGGATACTCCAAATTTATCTAATATCTCACAAACATGTTTCATCGTTTCCCAATCCGATTGACTTCCCATAACAACAGCGACTTGTACCATATTGATTTATCTCCTTTCATACTTTATTACACTATATCATATAAAATTTATTTTTACGAACAATTTTACAAAAAAACCATGTCCCATTCAGAAAACAATACATCGTGTTGATAGTTTCACCTACCCACACGATGTATTCATTCTTTTAAAATAACCTCATAAGTGTCATAATCAAACCCACAAGAACAGAAACAGCCAATACAGCAGCGGTTATGACAGATAGTTTTTCAAACGATGACTTCTTTTCTTCTTTTTTCTTTGGTACATAACGTGCCTTAGAAATTTTTTCATCAATACTATCTTTTAATATATCTTTCTCTTCTCTCATCATACTCACCTCTTAACGCAATAACTGACGATACGATTGCACCCCAACTTGATGTGCTGCATATTTTTGCTTTTCTAGTAATGTATCAAATAATTGTCGATTAGAAAAAACATCCGATAATTTTTGACTCATATTTTTCCATTGCTCACTTGGATAATTATTGTCCGGTGAAACAAAATGACTATGTTTTGTATTCGTAAAACTAAACAATAGTAACTGATAATCAAACGCTCTTCTTGTCGCATATAAAATTTCATTGGCATGATTTATATCTAAATAAACATCACAGTTTTGGAATAATTTATCTACTATACGCATTGTTACATTTTGATATAGGCGTACATTCGTATATTTTGATAAATTTGTTAGACGATTTGACATTTCTGTAAGAGCAGCAACATGAAATGTGATATGCGGTAGCTCTTGAATAAAATCTTCAAGGTGCTCCACTTGATCAGAGTTCGTTAAAATAAGAGCATTTGGTTGATAATGATTATCACGTTTATATGTATAAATATATCCACTTAAAGACACTTTTGTTTTTTGCGCATCTGTTAATAATGGTTGCATGTTTTCATAAACAGAACGATCTGGAACAGCGACTTTAAATTCTCGATTATCATTAAACATCGTTTGCATATTCCCCGGAATGCTATCGTGTATAGGCTCTTGCCAAAAAAGAACACCTTTTTTTAATGTTTGTAGCCCATAAAGCACAAGGAATGATAGTGCCAGTGTATTGTAAATCACACATTCACAATCAAAGTCTGCTTCGTTTAAATAAAATCGAATAAATTCAATTTTGGATTTAAACGTATAAATTTTTTCACGATAAGAAAGCAATATATTTCCTGTTTTATGATTTTCTACAATCACTTCTGTACCGTTAACATGATAGTAAGTCGTCACAATAGGTTCTTGCTTTGTATTATAAGTTGTTCGAGCATACTGTCTACCATATTGATTATAATAGTCTACACAACGTACGATATTAGCTTTATCTAACCATTCAACCGTTCTAACAAGACGTTTATGTGTTGGTTCTGCATAAAAAATATTCGCCCTTTTTTCATCATAACAATAAATTTCCCCCGATGTATTCGTTCCTTTTATTTCCCAAAATTTAGGCGTTTTTACTTGATTAAAATAAAGAGCTTTTGCTTGTTTATTTTCTTGACCTAAAAAATACATATATGGTGAATGTATCCCTTCAGGTAAGAAACCATTATCATCTATAACAACTGTCGGATGCGTATATCCGGCCAACGTCAAAGACTGATGTAAATCTTTGGTTAACTGATTATAATGATCAAACAGATTTATCATGTAGCACCTCCTCTAAGACACATTGCCATTTATACTCGATTTCTTTATCTAAAAACTGACTCGCTTTACGATAAGAAGCCTCTTGAAATGCTTTCAACTGACCTGTTGTGAATAACTCAATTATTTTTTTAGAAAATTGCTCAATAATATAGTCTTCATTATCTTCCTCGTGTCGTTTAATCAAATACCCATTCACACGATTGTCAACAAATGTTGGGTTGCCGTACGGTACATCAAATCCAATAATTGGTAATCCCGATCCGACCGCTTCCATAAGCGTTAACCCAAATCCCTCACTTGTTGAACCTGCGATATACGCTTGGTAATCTGCATAAACATCCGTTAAATGATGATGCCCCATTAACCGAATATACGCTTGTGCTCCACGCTCTTCGATCATTGATTTTAATTTTGATTCTTCTCCACCTTTACCATAAATATCAAAGGATAAATCGGGCAAATATTTTTTCGCATGGATAACTGCTTTAATTAACCAATCAATATGCTTTTCTCCCGCCAATCGAGAAGCTGTCATCAATGCATAGGGACGTCGTTCTCCCTTAGGATACATGAGTTGTTTTAAACTTCCCACTGGGATAGTCACCACTTTTGGAGAAAATGATGTGTATTTTTCAAATTGCTCTGTTAATGTTTTTGTTTGTGCATCCGTAGAAGTAATAAACAAATCAATACTACCCGCATTTGAAAATTGATATTCATAATAATTATTCCATAAAATATAAGACTCATCAATCATTGTGGGACTATAATGCTCTGCATGTACGACCGTTGCTACTTTTGCTTGCCCTTTATGTCGTAAGACACTTTGTGCAATTCCTGTTGCTCTATCAATAATCACTAAATCATCACTTGTTAAGTGCAATGACTGTATAAAATACGAAATCAATTCTTCTTTTGAAAAACAAATATAATCTGGAAATTTAAAAATACTCTTATGATTTTCTTCAATGATTTCATCAAAAGCAGTTGTACCGTCCTCGTTGAAAAATCGTCTTTGGTATAAATACGCTCTATTATCTTTAGGTGCATAATACTCTGAAAATACTCTTGTATAAGAATAATAATCTTTACGAATGAGATTCCCTTTTGATACAAATTCAGCACGATTAACCAGTTGTTTATTGTGCTGTGTCACATATACCGTCACAAAAAAATCAAGTGCATCAAAAAAATACCGAACCGACAGCCCGTCTTCTTCGACACGAGATGGCTTTATCTCAAATTGTGCTAAAAAATCTTGAATGGTGTACGTTGTTGGTGCTATTTTTATATTTGTAAAATATTGATATAACCAAATCACTTCTGAATCTTCTATACCGATATTTTTTGTCAAATGTTCAATATTTTCAGACTGAATCATATCCGTAAATACGAATTTTGCAGGCTGTTTTATTTTTCTTAAAACAGTTGCACGATATGCCTGAGCGTATTCAACACCACTACTCGCCCAACCAATCCCTAAATTTATATTATATATCATAGTAACACTCCATTTTTCTTGTACTAAGGGAAATACACAATAACATCATCATCTTCTTGTCTAACATAACTTAACGCCAAATAGCGCATCATATTGTCTTTTATAGCTTCTTGCATCAATCGATACGTTAGTAACGCTTCATGATGATACTCGTAAATCGGATTTTTCTGTGCTGACCGACGCCCTGCAACAGCTGTTTTCAACAACTGCAAATTATCTATTTGATCAATCCAACATTCATCAACCGCTTTTAAAATAGCTATTTTTTGGAATATAAAAAATTTATGATCATCTTTTAAAACAGCTCTCTTTCTAGCGATTTCTGTTAAAAAAGATTTTATTAGAAAGTTTCCCAAATCATCTTTAGACGTCACTTTATCCAATACATCTGTATCCGTAAAGCGATAATTGATATTATCAAGAATAAATCTCATAATATCTTCCTTAGTATATGTTTCGTATTGCTGTAAAAACCGTTGTACCACTTCTTGTGCTATTTCTTTCAAATTCACAGCCAATTTATCATCTTTTAAAAGAAGTTCATCTCTTGCACGATACAAAATTTGACGCTGTATTTGAATACTTTCATCAAATTGTTGTGTTGTTTCTCGAGATGCTCTCCCTTTACTATCACTTGAGAGTTGAGCCTCATTCACTAAACGAATAAATTTAAATCCTTTTAATGCTTTAGGCATTTTAACAGGTAATTTTTGTTCGCCCTCTAGGTAATATTTTTCAACCCATTTCGGTCCATATTTTACAACCACATCATCTTCTAGTGATACAAAAAATTTCGTAACACCTGGATCCCCCTGTCTACCCGAACGACCTCTCAGCTGTAAATCCGTACGCTTGCTACTCATTCTCTCTGTACCAATAACGGCTAATCCACCAAGCTGTGCAACACCTTCTCCAAGTTTAATATCCGTTCCTCGACCTGCCATTGCCGTTGCAACAGTCACTGCACCTATTTGTCCAGCTTCTTTAATCATCAAGGCTTCTTTAGCGGCATTATACGCATTCAACACACTATGAGGAATCCCCTCTCTTAAAAGTAATTCAGAATACAATTCTGACATATCCACCGAACCAACAGCTACTAAGACGGGCTGACCAGTCGCATGAATTTTCTTTACATAATCTAATGACGCATATAATTTATCTGGTAAATTCCGATAAACAGAATCAGGTAAATCTTTCCGAATTGACTTACGATTTGTTGGAATAACAACAACAGACATACCATACGTTTCAATAAATTCTGATTCATCCACTTTTGCTGTCCCACTCATACCTGCTAATTTATCAAACATTTTAAATAAATTTTGGAATGTAATAGATGCCATTGTTTTTGTATCAGCACTCAATTCAACCCTCTCTTTTGCTTCAAGTGCTTGATGTTGTCCCGAACCCAATTTCATACCATGTAATAATCTTCCGGTTGTCTTATCTAATAATGTAACTTTGCCTTTCCAAACAGCATAATCTTCATCTCTTTCCAATAACGTATTGGCACGTAGTGCCAATACAATATTCCGAACAAGTTGGAAATTTTCTTTCGTATATATGTTTTTTAAACCAAAAAATTTTTCTGCTTCTTGTATTCCTTTTCTAGTTAACCAAACATTACTTCTATCTTCATCACATTTATAATCTTCATTTTCCACTAATGTTAAAATAAATTCATTAGTCATTGTATATAAATTTGACTGTACTTTTGGTGAACCAGAAATAACAAGTGGCGTTTGTGCACTATCAAGTAAAACAGCATCAATTTCATCAATAATCGCATAAGAAAGTGGACACATATATTTTTTATTCTTTGAATCCACTAAATTATCACCTAAATAATCAAAACCTAGTGACCCATTCGTTGTATAAATAATATCCGCTTTATAAAACACTTGTTTTTCTGTTGCTTTAACCATTTCGTCATCATCTTTTGATACAGGTGTAGAAACACTCAAACCCATAAACTCATAAACAGGTCCCATTTCCTCTTTATCACGCAAAGCCAAATAACCATTATTTGTCACAAGCATTACAGGTTTACCAGCCAACGCATTTAAATATAGCGGCATTGTTGCTGTTAATGTTTTCCCCTCTCCTGTTTTCATTTCAGCAATATTTCCTTGATGTAAGACAATGCCCCCCATCACTTGCACGTCATAAGGAAACATCCCTAAAATACGCTTATCCGCTTCACGAATGGCTGCAAAAGCCTCCGGCAAAAGATCATCTAATGTTTCTCCATTTACCAAACGCTCTTTAAACAAAACGGTTTGATGCTGTAATTGTTCATCACTTAAAGACGCCATATAATCAGCAAATTGATTAACTTGCTTTAAAATACGTTTGATCCTATTTAGCCTCAGTCTGTTTAAACTAAAAAGTCCATTCGGATTTTTCATCTATACCACCTTTTCTTTTGTTTAAAAGTGAAGATATGCTAGTTGACTTTTATAATCAACAAATGGTTGTACAAATACATCCGATACCATACTTCCTTTTCCATATAAAGTCACATTACGTTTTTGTAAATGCGTATCTATCCAATCTTTTTCCAATACTTTTTGTATACCATACTCTCGATACTTTTTCATATAATCATCCACAGTATAAAAATCACGTGTGACAAAAGCTTGACTATCTAAAAAAATAGATGTCGCATAATATAAAGCTGCAAGATTACTTACAGGACCGTATCCTGCAAAATAAATCAACTGACTATTCAAATCCATCTTAGCACAATCAATTAAAAACGATACTTCTTTTATCACTTTATCGTCTAAATAAAAATGTCCTTGATTTTTGTCATTTTCAATACATAATACATTTTTTATACCTTTCAAATCATGACTTTGAATATGATGCAACCCATTTATTCTAGGCTCAGTAAATAGAACCATTAAATACGGTTCATTTTTATCAATATTTAATAACCTATCTTTATTTTGAGATACTTCACTAATCGTTAAATAATGAAATTCAAGACGGACACAACCAGCACTCATCAATTCAACTGTATAATACTGTGTCCCTAATGGGCAAACAAACTCTAAACTTGTACTCAAATCTTTTAGCATGACAAAAGATAAGCACTCATCAAAGCGATCAAAAAAATTCAAACGTACGTACAATGTGTTAGAAGGCGTTGTATTTATATTCGCTTGTAATTTATACGTTTTAGAAGCTAATAAAATAGGTAATTGTAATGCTTGTCTATCTGCTTGATAATGTGTTTTTGACTTCCACGTTTGGATTCTTGTACCCGACGGCATCAGTTCATTTTCAAAAACAACATTATCAGGTGCTATATAATCAATACTAGAACCATATAAATATGTATTGGCAGTATAATTACTCCAATAAATATAGTGTGTTATACCTGTCATTTTCTACTCCTTTTAAAATCAAGTTTTAACACATCCTCATACTGATTTCGAAACCATTCTAGAATAGCATTTGTATTATCATTGTGTCGACCAGCAATACCTTTACTAATAATTCTTGCACGACTATCTTTCAAATGATTTAAAATATCATGATATGCATTCATATCGTAATCATCATTTTTCATATAAGACAAAACAAATGACGTCTTCTCAAAATCAGCCTCATCAAACACTTGCCAAAAACGTTGATTTAAAGCATCTATCGTCTGCTTACTATTTTTTCCTGTTATTTTTTGTAAAAGATCTAAAGAGGTTGGAAAGACACCTGGTCTATGCATTAACTCATTAAAAGCAACATCTCCCAAATTTACAAGAGGCTTTCCAACTAAAATGGTGTGAGGCAATAATTTTGCACCGTAGTACAAGGCACCAAAAGTTCCCATAGATAATCCTGATAATACAAGTTGATCGTTTGTAAAACCTAACCAATCTAAACTATCACGTATCACATTGACAATGCCTTTCTCAAATTCTTCGCTTCCTAAATAAAAGGCACCCCCTGTTAAACGAGAATCACTAATCAATAAAAAAGGTGCTCCTAACCGTTGCATCATTCTATACCCTTCAAATCCCTCAACGCCTTTAAAACCTGAAAAATACACATTTAAAGGTGGTGTTAAATCTCCTGGATGGAAATAGTAATGAAATTCCTCTCTCTTTGAATCTCTAAATGTTTGTCCTCCTACAAAAAAATCCCCCTCAAAAAAACGAGAATCTCTTTTGTGCAAAGCTCCGATATGAATAGTCCCACTTCCTCTCACTTGTAAAGAAAAACATAGATTAACAAATCCTTGTTCGTCTAAAGTGATAGGTGTTTCCATATCTTTTTGTGAATACACATAACGATTCATAATATCCGCCACAGAACCATATTTAATCGCGTGGATAACTAACTGTACCTCTAATTGCTTATCTGCTTGATACTCCAACCAAAATGTAAAAGGTTTGTTTCCGTGTAAATAGTTGTATTTCCAAATCGCCACTTCTTGAAAATCATCAATATCTTTCACAGATAAAGATACATTATTATGTCCCGTATACCTTACTTTTCCTCTTACATTCGGACTAATCATTATCTGTTCTATGTGAAATTTATCCCCATAAGATTGACGTTCATAAAAGGCTTTAGAAATCAACTCGAGCTTTTCAGGCAAATGTCGTAATGAACATTTTTTAGCTAATTTTCTCTTCATAAATAGTTTTTGTTCAACGGACAGTAAATACCCTTCTGACATATAAAACACTCGATACGGCTCAATAAAATCATCTAAACAATCAATATTTTTCACATCTTTAATACACTCAATCACAATAGCTGAAAACCGTCTTACTGGTTTTTTCTCTAATTCAGCCTCTTGTTTAACATGAGTTATATATAAAAATACATTCTCTGGAGCTATATGTATCCACTCAATATTTTCAGGTATATCCTGTATAGTTATCTTAGGATTCGTTTGCCCAATAGACAGTACTCTTATTTGCTCACCCATTTTTTCTCCTTATCAATAATTTCCAATCCGATACAATTTTCCCACTCGTATAATTTGAAATACGCTGTACCGTATATACCAACGCTTCGTTCCACCGACGCAATCCGTCTAAATAATGATGAATCGCTTCGGATAAATCTTCAATAGTATTTAAAATAAACCCATTTTTTTCATGTTCGATATACATCGACCGATATAAATTGATTGTCGGTATCCCTGCACTAATACTTGCTATTTGTGTAAACACATCCGGATTATCGGATAAATCAATGACTAATCGCACTTTTTTTAAAAGTTTAATTAAATCATCTTCACGTTTTGATACATGTACCGATACTCTATCTTCTTTTTTTACATCAATCCCGATAAATGTATCCTGTTCTTCTACATCAAAAAAAGTCGGCTCAATATACTCTTCTATGATTTTTTTCGTTTTTTCTAATAATACTTGCTCAAGATGTGCATAATATGTACCAATAATGAGTACTACCTCTTTTTCTTCACGCATTATCTGCCCAATTCGAATAATTGCTTGTTCAAAAATATCCGAAGAAACATCATCTGCTCGTAAATAAATATACGATAGATGCTCTCTTTGGCTTTCGCCTAATGACAATCTTGCATCAAAAGGTGGCAACACATAAATATGTTCATTCTGTATTTTTTCTTTTATTTGATGTTTTTGATTTTCTGTTGACACAACAATCATATCAGAACGATTTGCATCTAAAAGTAATTGTTCACTGTTTAAATCATATCTATTTTCAAAAAAAGATAGCACAATAAACTGAGAAGATACTTGTTTTAAAATCAACTCATTATGTTGTATATCACTTGCAAGAACAATCGTTTCTTGTCGATTATGTAAATAGTCATGTATTTTCTCTGAAAGTAAATCAAACATAGACTCATACGCTGCTTTTTTAAACAAATGTGCATATGCTTCATTGACTTCAACATACCCTGTTTCCACATACTCACGTATTTGCCACTGCCCATATACATTAAGATATTCACGATATTCTTCAACATTATTTTTCATATAGACTATACAAGAAACAAATCCTCTATCATCCACAATATAACGTTTTTCTATTTGAGCATTATTGAAAAAATCAATCCATATAATATTCCCATCATAACCATATTCAATACGTGCTAAAGTTTGATTGTCCTGCCTTACAACGATTAAAAAAGGAGTATATACAAACTCTACGTGTTCCGGCCAAGGTAATTGTTTATAATCAAATACACTCAATTGTTCTTGTATAGTAATACTTTGTATATCATCAAATACAGACCAATAAGGGACATGTAGCAACTCTTGTCTATATAAAAAATAACGTAAATGTGGCATATAATTTAATAATATCAACTGCACATCTTCATTTGCATCAGAAAACATTCTTACTTGATTGATTGTGTCGTCAAATTCAATTTTTTGTGGAACTAAATACCACGGTAATGTATTTAAAAACCAATCTTTCTTACTGTTATACCACGACGGAATAAAATAAAACATAGCGCTCCTTAAAATAATGAATGATAATTTTTCTTAATCGTTAATACGGATAATTGATCATAAATGGACAAAGTCAATCCAACTAATAACATGACAGAACCAGGTAAAGTCAAAATCTCACTAAAAGATTTATCAAATACCCCAATATACAATGGCACACCCGCAAATAAAGTAAGAGTAATAGCATTTACAAAACTCAATCTTAATATAATCTGATGCAAATACTCTTTAGTTTCTTTTCCTGGTCTAAGCCCAGAAATATAATCTCCTGAATTTCTTAATGTTTTGGCAATATCTTCTGGATCGATATTTAAAAACGAAAATCCAATCGTTAAAAAGAACAGCACAATACTATATATCGTGACGCCACTCACATTTGTTAAACGAAACATATCTATCAACTGTTGAAATAATATTTGTTCAGGAAATGTATAATTTAAAAGTTGGAATAAATATTGTGGTAACATCAAAATCGTGAACGTGTACATAATTGACATACCACCCGACGTATTCAATCGAATAGATAAATACGATTTATCTTGAAATGCATTATTGATCATTAAACGATTGACTTCAATCCGACGCTCTGCCCGATCAAGTGTAATTAAAATCAATATCACAAAAAATAAATAGATACATAGAAGAAGTTTATATATATCAAATGGTGTCCCATTAAAGAAATAGGTCACAAATCTTTTCGTTATGGTACGAACAATACCTACAATGATAATGATTGTAAAACCACCTATACCATACGCCGTATTCATACTAACAAGAAACATTAAAACAAAAACCCCTGTAACTAAAACACTACACAATGTAATAATTTCTAAAAGAGAAGGCTCTTTCCCTCTCATATTCAAAAGAACAAACGTTAACGCTTGAATGACGGCTAATATAAAAATAAAACGCATTTGCCAACCATTTATTTTTTTATGTGATTTCTTATCTAATTCTAAACGTTTAAATATACTCAATCCACGCCATAAAATCATCGTGGACATCCATGGAGCTAAACCTAGTGTAAAAATACTTAACTGCGTATAATCAGCACCAAGCATACTCCCAATAACAGACAACTCATTTAACTGCTTAATCACATAAACATCTTTACTCACTGTCAGATGTGTCCCTAATAAATAGATAAAAATAATACCTAGCGTAAACGATACTTTCCGTAAAATAACTCTGTTTTTTAAATATTTCATTATTGACATGATTAAACTCCTAACTCTAGTTATAAAACATTTTACCATACCCTCCCCCGTTTATAAAAACGTTATGTACAAAAAAACGTATTGATTCAACAAATCAATACGTTTTTTTCGTTATTTTTTTAAAATGGCAGCTTTTGCTGCTGCTAACTTAGCAATCAACACTCTATAAGGTGAACAAGACACATATTCTAACCCAATTTTTCCACATAAAATAACGGATTTCTCATCACCGCCATGTTCCCCACACACACCAATTTTAATATTCGGATTAACTTTTTTAGCTTTTTCTTTCGCCATTTTTATCAATGATAATACTCCACTTTCATCTAAATGAACAAATGGATCATGTGCCAAAATATGTTTTTGCTTATAAATATCAATAAATTTAGACGCGTCATCACGAGAATACCCATACGTCAACTGCGTTAAATCATTTGTTCCAAAACTAAAGAATGCTGCATGCTCAGCTAACTGATCCGCAATAAAACACGCTCTAGGAATTTCAATCATTGTCCCTATTTTGTATTGGAAACTTACACCAGATTCCTCTATTTGACTCTCTACTAGATGCTCAATCTGTGTTTTTAAGAATACCAGTTCCTCTACAACACTAACTAAAGGAATCATAATTTCAACATGAACATCAACCCCTTCTTTTTTCGCTTGAATAGCCGCAGAAGAAATCGCCTTAGCTTGCATCAAATACACTTCTGGATAAGTCACACCTAAACGACATCCTCTATGCCCCATCATCGGATTAAACTCTGATAAACTAGTGATTTTTGCCTCTAATTCTTCTCGAGAACATCCTAATTCTTTTGAAAGTGCCACAATTTGTTTTTCTTCATGTGGTAAAAATTCGTGCAATGGCGGATCAAGCAAACGGATATTGATTGATTTTCCATTTAATACATTGAACATTTGATAAAAATCATCCCGTTGAATAACTTCTAATTGATTTAAAAAGACTAAACGACTTTCTAAATCATTCGACAAAATCATTTTACGTACTAGACCAATACGATTTTCTTCAAAAAACATATGCTCTGTACGACATAAACCAACACCAGCTGCACCAAAGCTTAAACCAACTTGTGTATCATGAGCATTGTCTGCATTCACATATACCATTAATTCTCTAATCTCATCAACCCACGTCATCAATCTAGCAAAACTTTCTTGTTTTACAGCGCTGGCTTGTTTTATTTCCCCTAAATAAATACAACCTGTGCTTCCATCAACCGATAACATATCTCCCTCACGTAATATTGTGTCTTCTATACGAACTGTTTTTGCCTGTTCATCAATCACAAGATTTTGACAACCACATACACAACATTTTCCCATACCTCTTGCTACAACTGCCGCATGTGATGTCATACCACCCGTACTTGTAACAATCGCTTGAGAACTAACCATTCCTTCAATATCTTCAGGAGATGTTTCTTGTCTTAATAAAATGACATTTTTTTCTTTAGATGC
The DNA here is from genome assembly GCF_010892355.1 of Granulicatella sp. zg-ZJ. NCBI lineage: Bacteria > Bacillati > Bacillota > Bacilli > Lactobacillales > Carnobacteriaceae > Granulicatella > Granulicatella sp. zg-ZJ. Next base: position 27,726 of record NZ_WNJY01000025.1, read on the forward strand.
TTTTACAGCTTCTTGAGCAGTAAAATAAATATGCCCTACCGCTGCTCCAGGAGAAGCAGCTAACCCTGTTGCTAAAAGTGTTGCTTCTTTTAAAGCCTTTTCATCAAATGTTGGATGTAATAACTTATTGATATCATCAGTTGTAATACGCAAAATAGCTTCTTCTTTTGTTAAAATCCCCTCATCCACTAACGTAACCGCAACCTCTACCGCTGCTTTCGCTGTTCGTTTTGCATTTCGAGTTTGTAACAAATACAAACGATTATTTTCCACTGTAAATTCAATATCTTGCATATCTTTATAGTGGTTTTCTAATTTTTCAACAACACGTACCAGTTCTTCATAAACCTGTGGCAACTCTTCTTTTAATGTTTCAATCGGTTGTGGCGTACGAATACCCGCCACAACATCCTCACCTTGTGCATCAATTAAATATTCACCAAATAAAACTTTTGTCCCATCTACAGGATTTCGACTAAAACAAACACCTGTTCCACTCGTATTCCCCATATTCCCAAATACCATTGCTTGCACATTAACCGCTGTTCCTAAAGAATCACTAATATTATTTAATTTACGATACACTTTTGCACGTTGATTATTCCATGACTTAAAAACAGCCTCTACTGTTAATAATAATTGTTCTTTAACATCTGTTGGAAAACGATTCCCTGTTTCTTTAAAATAAATATCTTTAAAACGCTCAATAATACTTAACAATAAGTTAGCAGACAAATCACGATCATGAGCAATACAATTCTCTCTTTTTACTTCTGCTAATACTTGCTCAAAACGATATTTTTCAATTCCCATGACAACATCTGAAAACATTTGAATAAAACGTCTATAACTATCATATGCAAATTTTTTATCATTATTTTGTCTTGCAAGAGCTTCTGTTGTTTCATCATTTAATCCTAAATTCAACACCGTATCCATCATTCCTGGCATTGAAAAGACAGACCCACTTCTAACAGACACTAATAAAGGATTTTCTGTATCTCCTAAACGCTTACCAATCGTTTGTTCTAAGGTACTCAATGCTGTATCTATTTGATTTTTCACATCATCAGACAATGTTTTTTCTTGTACATAATAATCACGACATGCTTCTGTCGTAATTGTAAATCCGGGTGGTACATTAACACCTAAACTTGTCATTTCTGCTAAGTTAGCACCTTTACCTCCTAGTAAGGCATTCATCTCTTTATTTCCTTCTGAAAAATGATATACATATTTTTTCATAGTCTTCATCTCCTATATATTGATTGTTTTTAAGCCGTTTGTTCTAATCAAGTCAAGAATAATTTCTGCCGTTTCTTCAATAGCACGATTTTCAACGTTGATAATTGGACATTTTAATTTTTTCATAATCGTATGTGCATATTCGAGTTCTTCAAAAATACGTAATTCATCAGAATATTGATTATCGTACACAACACCTAATGTTTTTAACCGTTGTGTACGAATTGAATTGAGTTGTTCTATACTGGTTGTCAACCCTACAATCTTTCTACTATCTATTTCATACAATTCTTTCGGCAACGTAATTTCAGGAACAAGAGGTATATTCATAACTTTAATATTTTTATTGGCTAAATACATACTCAATGGCGTTTTAGACGTTCTCGAAACACCGATCAACACTAAATCCGCTTCTTTTAATCCACTAACATCTTTCCCGTCATCATACTTCACTGTAAACTCGATCGCACGAATACGCTCAAAGTAATCTTCATTAGTTCGCCTAATAATCCCTGGTTTATTTTTAGCAGGACGCTGAAATCTATTCTCTAAAACACTTAAAAATTCACTCAAAATATCTAACACATAAATATCATGTCGACTTGCATAATCTCTACTGAACTCTGCTAGTGCTTTATCTACTAATGTTTGCACCACAATATCTTTACCACTAGACATTTTATCGATGATTTGTATAATTTCCTCTTTTGTTGTCACAAATGGATTTCTCACCACTTCATACAGCACATCGTTTTCATCAAATTGCGATAAAGTAGCTTTAACAACATCTTTAGCCGTATTCCCTAAAGAATCAGAAATAATTTGAATCTTTAACATGATGACTCCTCCAATAAATCTAACATTAAGCCAATACTAATTGTTTTAGAAATTCTACCGACTACAATATAATGTTCACCATCTTTTTGCACAACTGGTAAACAATCCACTTGATGTGTTATTAAACGTTTTAAACCATCCACAAAATATTCATCCTCTTGACAAAATACAACATTCGGTATACGTGTCATTGCTAAAGCAATAGGCACTGCTGATACATTATGATTTGAAATAGCCATCTTTAGCATATCTTTTCTTGAAACAACACCAACTAAATGATTTTCCTCATTTACAATAAACACCGTACCAATATCATGAACATATAACTTTGTCACTACATCTGAAAAAGGCTCTGTATTCTTAGCCGTAATAGCTACTCCCATAACATCTTTCACTTTCACATCATCAAATAGTTTCCTATTACTTACAGATGAAAAAGACTCATTATAATAATAACCAACGTTAGGCTTTGCAGATAACACACCCACCATGACCAATACAGACAATTCATTTCTTAATGTTGATTTTCCAACAGCCAATCTCTGTGCTATCTCGTCACTAGTGATTGGCTCATACATTTTTACTAACTCTACAATTTTTTTTTGACGTGCATTTAACTGCATCTCTAACCACCTCTTTCAATTACAACAATATCCTAACATTTATTACACATTATTTCAAGTGTTTTTATAGTTATTACACATTATTTAAAAAAGATATGTGAATTAGTCTATTTACACATCTTTTTTCAACTAAAATATTAAAAAAGGCTCTATAATAAATCGTGTTGGTGGGAATAATCCACCAACACGATTTTGTATATAAAAGTGGACAAAAAAAGAGAAATACCTGTATGATTAAATCACCACAATTAAACAAGGAGGTATTTCTC
>NZ_WNJY01000026.1:0-29389 GCF_010892355.1 Granulicatella sp. zg-ZJ
CGACTGTTTTCAGTCGTTTTGTCGTCCCTTGCGACGACTTATACATCATACCAACACACCTTTTTTTTGTCAACACCTTTTTCAAACTTTTTTTCTTTTTTTTCAAACTTTTTTATTTCCCCCGTCAGATCAACGTTTTTGGCACTTATCTCTTTTCTGTTACCATTAACCACTTGTGATTTGTAAGTGAAAAATACGTATTTTGTATAGCTTTTCATCATTTTTTGTAATCCGAAAGCGGATAAATATGTATATTTATGTTCATTTATAACTAATAACATTTCAACTGTGTCCTAAAAATAAAGTATATTTTTTGAAAAAAGTCTTTTTTAGACAATACTTTTTATTGTAAAACATCTTCTTCAGTAACATCGAATAGCAACCGCTATCACACCGTTATTTACTAATTCTTGAAAACAAGGCAATTCCCGATACCCCACCAACGCACAAAATAAGGCTAACAATCGCGTTAGCCTTATTTTTATTTTATTCATAAATTGTTAAATCATCTTCGTTTGTTGCTTCGTATTCCCCGTCAGCAATGCTGTATACGCCATTTGTTTTATTGCTTAAAACTTCTGGTTTCATACGGCGGTATCTAGACATACCTGTTCCGGCTGGGATAATTTTACCGATGATAACATTTTCTTTTAGACCTAATAATTCGTCACGTTTTCCACGAATAGCAGCATCTGTTAAGACACGTGTTGTTTCTTGGAATGAGGCAGCAGATAAGAAACTATTTGTTTCCAATGACGCTTTTGTAATACCTAGTAATACTGGACGTGCTGTCGCAGGAGTATCACCCATACGTAATGTTGCCATATTTTTCTCTGTAAAGTCTGCAATATCCATCAATGTGCCTGGTAAAATTTCAGTTGCACCTGGATCCATAACGCGTACTTTGCGTAGCATTTGACGAACCATTACTTCAACGTGTTTATCTCCAATTTCTACCCCTTGCATGCGGTATACTTTTTGCACTTCACGTAGTAAGTATGTTTCAACTGATAATACATCACGTACACGTAATAACTCTTTAGGATCAATAGACCCCTCTGTCAACGGCATACCACGATGTACACTATCTCCTACGGACACTTTTAAGCGAGAAGTATATGGTACTGTATAAGTTCTTGTATCTGTTTTCCCTTGTACAGTAACATCTTTACTTCTATCTGAAGGATTTTCTTCAATAGACGTAATATTCCCTGCAACTTCGGTAATGATAGCACGACCTTTTGGATTACGCGCTTCGAAAATTTCTTGAATACGAGGTAAACCTTGTGTGATGTCATCTCCAGCAACCCCACCTGTATGGAATGTACGCATGGTTAACTGTGTTCCTGGTTCCCCGATAGATTGCGCCGCAATAATACCTACTGCTTCCCCAACCTCAACATCTGAACCTGTTGCTAAGTTACGTCCATAACAGTGTTTACATACACCATGGCGTGTATTACATGTAAATACTGAACGAATTGTTACTTCTTCAATACCTGCTTCTGTGACACGGCGAGCATCATCTTCAGTAATCATTGTATTACCTTTTACGATAACTTCATTTGTTTCTGGATGGATAATTGAGCGTTTTGCATAACGACCCACTAAACGTTCTTCTAAACTTTCAATAACTTCATTGCCTTCTTTGATAGCAGAGATAGTTAATCCTCTATCTGTTCCACAATCTGTTTCACGAATAATCACATCTTGTGCAACGTCTACTAAACGTCTTGTTAAGTAACCTGAATCGGCTGTTTTTAAGGCTGTATCGGTCATCCCTTTACGAGCACCGTGTGTAGAAATAAACATTTCTAAGACAGATAACCCTTCACGGAAGTTAGACGTAATTGGTAATTCCATGATACGACCGTTTGGAGCAGCCATCAAACCACGCATACCAGCTAACTGTGTAAAGTTGGAAATGTTACCACGGGCACCAGAGTCACTCATCATAAAGATTGGGTTTCGATCATCTAATGATTCCATTAAGGCAACTTGAATGTTATCTTTTGCTTCGTTCCAAGTTGAAATAACATTTTGGTAACGTTCTTCATCCGTAATTAAACCACGTCTAAATTGTTTTGTAATATTATCAACTTTTTTATGTGCTGCATCTAAAATATCCTTCTTCACAGCTAAGTTTGTAATATCAGCAATACCAACAGTAATTCCCGAACGTGTTGAATAACTGTATCCTAAGTTTTTCATTCTATCCAACATCTCAGATGTTTGCGTGATGTGGAATCGTTTGAACACTTCAGCAATGATGTTTCCTAGATTTTTTTTCTTGAATGGTGCTACTAATGGTTGTTCTTGGATAAAATCAGACACATTCACGCCTCTATCTACAAAGAACTTATCAGGTGTAGCCACTTCTAAATTATATTGCGTTGGTTCATTTAAATAAGGGAACTCAACTGGCATAATTTCATTGAAGAAAATTTTACCAACTGTTGTCACTAACAAACGTTCTTTTTGTGAATCTGTAAATGGTTTATCCCCTAAAGCTGTTGGATCAACGGCAATACGTGTGTGCAAATGAACAAAACCATTTTGATAAGCGGTTCTAACTTCATCAACACTACTAAACATCATACCTTCTCCAACACGACCAGCGTCTTCCATAGTCAAGTAATAGTTACCTAAAACCATATCTTGAGAAGGTGTTACAACCGGTTTACCATCTTTTGGATTCAAGATATTTTGTGCAGCTAACATCAATAAACGTGCCTCTGCTTGCGCTTCTTGTCCAAGTGGTACGTGAACAGCCATTTGGTCTCCGTCAAAGTCGGCATTATACGCTTCACACACTAGTGGGTGTAAACGAATTGCACGTCCTTCAACCAACGTTGGTTCAAACGCTTGGATACCTAATCTATGTAATGTAGGTGCTCGGTTTAGCAATACTGGATGTTCGCGAATAACTTCTGCTAATACTTTCCATACATCATCATCTTGACGTTCAATTTTACGTTTTGCATTTTTGATATTTCCTGCTAATTCGCGTTCTACTAATTCTTTCATCACAAATGGTTTGAATAATTCAATCGCCATTTCTTTTGGTAGTCCACATTGATACATTTTTAAATTTGGACCAACAACAATAACAGAACGACCAGAGTAGTCAACACGTTTACCTAATAAGTTTTGACGTAAACGACCTTGTTTCCCTTTCAACATGTGTGAAAGAGATTTTAATGGGCGATTTCCTGGTCCTACAACCGGTCTACCGCGACGACCATTGTCAATTAGAGCATCTACTGCTTCTTGCAACATACGTTTTTCATTTTGTACAATGATAGTAGGAGCGTTAATCTCAATAAGACGTTTTAAGCGATTATTACGGTTAATCACACGGCGATATAAATCGTTCAAGTCACTTGTTGCAAAACGTCCACCCTCTAACTGAACCATTGGTCTTAAATCTGGTGGAATAACTGGTAATGTGTTCATCACCATCCAGCTAGGTCTATTGCCTGAATGTCTGAATGCATCTAAAATATCCAAACGACGAATTGCTCTTGTACGGCGTTGTCCTTGTGCTGTTTTTAACTCTTCTTTTAGTTCTGTAACTTCTTTTTCTAAATCTACACGTTCTAATAATTTTTGAATGGCTTCAGCTCCCATCATAGCAGTGAACTGGTTTCCATATTTCAATTTATATTCACGGTATTCACGTTCTGATAATAATTGTTTGTTCTCTAAAGGTGTTGTTCCTCCATCAATGACAACATAAGAAGCAAAATAAATAACTTCTTCTAATGAACGAGGACTCATGTCTAATACCAATCCCATACGGCTTGGTATGCCTTTAAAATACCAAACGTGTGATACTGGCGCTGCCAATTCAATGTGTCCTAAGCGTTCACGGCGGACTTTCGCACGTGTCACTTCTACTCCGCAGCGGTCACATTTTACGCCTTTGTATCGAATACGTTTATATTTACCACACGAACATTCCCAGTCTTTTGTAGGTCCGAAAATACGTTCACAAAACAGACCTTCTTTTTCTGGTTTTAATGTTCGATAGTTTATTGTTTCTGGTTTTGTGACTTCACCATAAGACCATTCTCTTATTTTATCTGGTGATGCTAGTGAAATCTGCATACTATCAAAATTATTTACATCTATCAAGGGGCCAACCTCCCTTTATATTTTTCGAGCTGCCCAATATGCTCTTTTATTCATGAATCTAAGAGAGCTATGCTCTCTTAGATATTATAAATCAATGTCTGCGTCATCAATGTCATCCAATGTTATGAATTCATCATCCACAACATCTTCTTCAACGATTTCTTCTTCAGCCAATTCTTCATCAACTTGTCTTAAACGTTCTGCGTATTGTTCTAGACGATTGACGTTCACAACATCATCGTCATCGTCCATATCACGCAATTCAATTTCTTCGTCATTTTCATCAAGCACTTTCATGTCTAAACCTAATGCTTGTAATTCTTTTACTAATACTCGGAACGCTTCTGGCACACCTGGTTTTGGAATTTGTTGACCTTTAACAATCGCTTCATATGTTTTCACACGACCAACAGTATCATCAGATTTGTATGTTAAAATCTCTTGTAATGTATAGGCTGCTCCATACGCTTCTAATGCCCATACCTCCATTTCACCAAATCTTTGTCCACCAAATTGTGCTTTACCTCCAAGAGGTTGTTGCGTAACAAGTGAGTATGGACCAGTTGAACGAGCATGTAATTTATCATCAACCATGTGTGCTAGTTTAATCATGTACATGACACCAACGGATACACGGTTATCAAATGGTTCTCCTGTTCTACCGTCATATAAAACTGTTTTAGCATCTTTTGCCATACCAGCTTCTTCAATCGTACCCCAAACGTCTTCTTCACGAGCGCCGTCAAATACTGGTGTCGCAACATAAATACCTAATTCTCTAGCTGCCATACCTAAGTGTAATTCAAGTACTTGTCCGATATTCATACGTGAAGGAACCCCTAATGGATTCAACATGATGTCTACTGGTGTTCCGTCAGGTAGGAATGGCATATCTTCTTCAGGCATAATGCGGGATACAACCCCTTTATTACCATGACGTCCAGCCATTTTATCCCCTTCGTTAATTTTACGTTTTTGTACGATATATACACGTACCAACATATTTACACCTGGAGATAGTTCATCACCATTTTCACGTTTGAAGATTTTTACATCATGAACAATACCACCACCACCATGAGGTACTTTTAATGATGTATCACGTACTTCTCTTGCTTTTTCACCGAAAATCGCATGTAAAAGGCGTTCTTCTGCTGATAATTCTGTCAAACCTTTTGGTGTTACTTTACCAACTAAAATATCACCATCTTTTACTTCTGCTCCAACACGAATAATACCAAATTGGTCTAAGTTGCGTAACATATCTTCCCCAACATTAGGGATTTCACGTGTGATTTCTTCAGGCCCTAATTTAGTATCACGAGCCTCTGATTCATATTCTTCAATATGAATAGATGTGTACACATCATCTTTTACTAAACGTTCACTCATAATAACAGCATCTTCATAGTTATAACCTTCCCATGTCATAAAGGCAACAAGTACATTTTGGCCTAATGCCATTTCACCTTTTTCCATAGATGGTCCATCTGCTAAGATTTCTCCAACATCTACTCTATCGCCTTTTGAAACTAGCGGACGTTGGTTATAACATGTTCCTGAGTTAGAACGAGCGAATTTAATAATATCATATTTATCTAACGCTCCATTATCACGACGCACTCGAACTTCTTTTGCATCAACATACTCTACAATCCCTTCATGTTTACAAATCAAGGCTGCTCCAGAGTCATGTGCTGCTTTATATTCCATACCAGTACCAACAAAAGGTGCTTTTGGATTGATTAAAGGAACAGCTTGACGTTGCATGTTCGCTCCCATAAGAGCACGGTTTGAGTCGTCATTTTCCAAGAAAGGAATACACGCTGTCGCTACAGCAACTACCTGTTTTGGAGATACGTCCATATAGTCTACTCTTTCAACTGGTACTTCCAAGTTACCTTGAGCAGATCTTGCCATGACAAGTTCATTTACAAAACTTCCGTCTTCATTTAACGGAGAGTTCGCTTGGGCAATCACAATGCTTGCTTCTTCATCTGCTGTTAAATAATGAATTTCGTCTGTTACTTTGTGTGTTACTGGATCTACTAAACGATACGGCGTTTCAATAAATCCATATTCGTTTACTTTTGCATAACTTGATAAACTGTTAATTAAACCAATGTTTGGTCCCTCTGGCGTTTCGATTGGACACATACGGCCGTAGTGAGAATTGTGTACGTCACGTACTTCATATCCTGCACGGTCACGTGTCAAACCGCCTGGTCCAAGGGCTGATAGACGACGTTTGTGCGTCAACTCACCTAATGGGTTTGTTTGGTCCATAAATTGTGACAACTGTGATGAACCAAAAAACTCTTTGATGGCAGCTACAACCGGACGAATATTGATTAACGCTTGTGGCACAACTGTTTCTGTGTCTTGAATAGACATACGCTCACGGACAACACGTTCCATACGTGCCAATCCTACACGGAATTGGTTTTGTAATAATTCACCAACTGAACGAATACGTCTATTTCCTAGATGGTCAATATCATCTACTGAACCTAATCCTTCAGACAAATTCAAGAAGTAGTTCAATGAGGCAATAACATCAGCAGATGTTAAGCTTTTAATATGTGAATCTACATTGCCATTTCCAATCACATTGATGATACGATCAGGATCATTTGGTGAATAAATTTTGACAATTTGGATAACAACTGGATCTGTCGTAACACCGTCATCTGTTGGGTATAATGTCACAGCATTTAATCCATTGTTAAAATGCGGTTCTAATTTTTCTAATACATCTTTAGATAAAACCGTTCCTGCGCTTGCTAACACTTCACCTGTTTCTACATCTACAAGTGTTTCAGCTAATGTTGTATCTCTTAAACGTAGTAATAAGTTTAATTTTTTATTAACTTTATAACGACCTACCGCAGCCATGTCATAACGTTTTGGATCAAAAAAACGTGCATTTAATAAATTACGTGAACTATCTGCCGTTTTCGGTTCACCCGGTCTTAAACGATCATAAATATCTTTTAACGCTTCTTCTGTTCTTGTATCGGCTGCATTTTTATGTACATCTTTTTCGATTGTATTTTTTAGTTGAGGATCTTCACCAAAAATATCTAAAATTTGGTCGTCAGAACCAAAACCTAGAGCACGAACAAGTGTTGTTACAGGAATTTTTCTTGTGCGGTCAATACGTGCATAAGCAATATCTTTTGCATCTGATTCATATTCTAACCACGCCCCACGGTTTGGAATTAACGTTGTTCCAAAACTACGTTTACCATTTTTGTCCATTTTTTCATGGTAGTAAACACCTGGAGAACGTACTAACTGAGAAACGATAACACGCTCTGCCCCGTTGATGATAAATGTTCCCATTTCTGTCATCAATGGTAAATCTCCAAAGAATACGTCTTGGTCTTTCACTTCTCCCGTTTCTTTGTTAATCAAGCGTAATTTAACATACATCGGTGCAGAATAATTCACATCTCGATTACGAGATTCTGCTAAACTATATTTTGGTTCTTGGAAATGATAATCTAAAAATTCTAATTGTAACTTACCTGCATGATCTTCGATTGGTGAAATATCATGTAGTACATCACGAATACCTTCTGCTAAGAACCATTCATAAGAATCTGTTTGAATTTCAATTAAGTTTGGTAATTCCAACACTTCACTAATTCTCGCATAGCTGCGACGTACACGGTGTTTACCATATTGAACATTATGTCCTGCCACTCATGTCACCCCTAGTTTATTTTATATAACATTTTCGTTACTTTTATTACAATTACGTTACAAAAATCAATAATGAGCAAAAAAAAGGCAAAAGAAATATGTTTACACAATGATTCTTTTGCTCCTAAAATGCGAATAAAATAAGGATTGGACAATATTTCAACACTTATTTTTGATTTTAAGTACACGTTTTGCATTATGATATTATACTCCTTTCAGCTCTTTATGTCAAAATATAATAAACAAAAAGCGTTAAGTTTCATCATGCAAAACTTAACGCTTTTTTATTATTTAATTTCTCGGGTTTGTGCCACTATTTTATACCAATAGGCACTCTTTTTAGGATAACGTTCTTGTGTATCAAAATCGACATAAAATAAACCGTATCGCTTATTATATCCATTTGACCATGAGAATACATCCATTAACGACCACAAGAAATATCCTTTTACAATTACTCCATCCTCGATTGCTTGATGAATAGCCTCTAAATGTTGTCTAATATAGTCAATTCGTGGCTCGTCATCAATTACGCCGTCTTTAAACTCGTCCTTATACCCCATACCGTTTTCTGTTATATATATTTTTTTATAGTTTGGATATTCTTTTTTTATACGCACCATCATATCATATAGTCCCTTTGGATAAATGAGCCAATCCCAATCCGTACGTGGAATATCCATATCAAATTTATGTTCCCCTACACCTTTTAATCTGAATACAGACGTCCCCTTCTCGCCTGTTCCATTATGAAAAATCTCATTCTCACCAGAATAATTTTGAATAAAGTTGCTTTGATAATAGTTGATACCTAAAAAATCATTTTTATCACTGGCATGTTTCAGCAACTCTAAATCTTCTTTTTTTATGTCAACACTCGCATTATTCGCCCTTAAAATAAACTGAATGATGTCCAATGTTTCTGCTGAGTATCCTCCATTGAATGTCGCCTCTAATAAAAATGTATTCGATAGTGTATCATCTTTTTTAGCAGCAAATGTATTTTCTTCCTTGTTTTCATAAGGGTACTTATATTCTAATGAATGAATAACACCTATTTCCCCTTTTATTTTCAATGCTTTAAAAGCAATCACTGTTTTAGCATGCGCAAGCATCATATTGTGCATAGATTGCACAAGTTTTCCATAATCAAATCGAATACCCGGTGGAAACTTTCCGACTAAGTATTGCCCACTTGATACTGGCCAAATTTCATTGAAAGTTACCCAATAACGAACATCTTCTTGAAATTCTTTAAAGCAAAAGATTGCATAATTCACAAAATGTTCAATATTATCTCGATTTAAAAAATCTCCATTACAATGTAGTACTTCTGGCGTGTCAAAATGATGTAATGTGACAAACGGTTCAACATGTCTTTTCCGACATTCTTTAAACAAACGATGATAAAAATCAATTCCTTCTTGGTTAGGCGTCCCATAACCTTCTGGAAAAATGCGTGACCATGCAACTGAAATTCGAATACCGTTTATACCGAATTGTTCACTTAACGCCAAATCAATGGGATACTTATGATAAAAATCACTAGCAGGTTCTGCTAGAAACTTTCCCTCTTTCTCTAAATATGTATCCCATGCAACCCGCCCTTTATTCCCCTCTTTTGTGGCACCCTCTGCTTGATACGCAGCAGTTGCTCCACCAAACACAAAATCTTTTGGTAACTTTTTCAACCCAATAACCTTCTTTCTAATCTTGAAACTGTTTTAACACAAAATCTAAAGAACCTTTCGGATCTCTTGTTAAGCCAATATATTCAGCACCTTTTGTTTTTACTAATTTGATATGCAATGCATCTGTTTCTTTTTTGATATCTTCATAGTTAGAAGCTACTTGTGGTGCTAGTACGACTAAATCAAAATTTGATAATATATCATGATGTGCTCCATAGGAGTCTGCCGCTGCACTAATTGGCTGTTGATACTCTTTTGCGGCTTTATTTAGTGCATTTGCTAAAAGTCCACTTGTACCACCACCTGCACATAAGACAAGTACGCGTGTTTCATTTATTAATACAGTCATGTCAATTTCTGTTTGTGCATCTTGTTGATTCCCTTTTAAATGTTGTTTTTCAGTCAATTCTTTTTCTAAAATTTGTTTATCATACACTTTAAAAAACGGATAATAAATAAGTGTATCAAGTACAATCAGTAATGGTGCTAATACGAATGCAAACTTATCCAGTCCCGTCGTTAAAATCAGTCCTATCGGGGCAGGTGTTGTCCAAGGAAGTGTATGCATACTTCCGTTCATTCCTAGTACATCAACAAATTCTTTAAATAAAAAGACGTTCACAATCGGAGCTAACACAAAAGGAATGAAGAAAACAGGATTTAAAACAAGTGGTGCTCCAAATAAAATAGGTTCATTCACTCCAAAAGCTGTTGGAATAAAGGACGAACGCCCTACCGCTTTATTTTGTTTCGATTTACCTAACCACATAAACATAAACGGCACAACAAATGTCGCTCCTGTACCTCCCATTGTTGCAACAAACATTTGTAAACCCGGTGTCACAATATTGGTTGCATGTGCGCCTGATTGAAATAATTTTAAATTAGCATCTACATTGATATACATTAACGCTGCTACAGCAGGTTCAACAACAGACGGCCCATGAATACCCACAAACCAAAATAACGCCATGGCTCCATAAATAATTGCAATACCGACATAACCGTCCGCTGCACTAAATAGTGGTTGTAATACTTCAATCATTGCTTGCGCAAAATGTTTACCTAATAAACTTCTAATTAGAATATCAATACCAAATAATACAAAAACAGTTAAGCTAAATGGAATAACATTTTTGAACGTTTGCGCAATATTCGGTGGCACTTCTTCTAGCATACGAATTGTAATATTATTTTTTGTACATAAATAATAAATATTTACTGTAATAAAAGCTGAAATAAATGCCGCTATTAGTCCAGTAGTACCTAAGTAGCCTTTTGAAAAGGCATTGTCTACTAAATCACAAGATAACAATAAAAAACCAACAATCGCTGCTAACATCGTCGATATATGGTTTATTTGATTTGTTTTTTCTAATTGACGATTAAAAGAATCTGTCAAAGACTTTGCCGTTGTAGCTGAAACAAGTACAGCAATAATTCCCATTGAATAATGATATGGTTTCATAATGAGTGCTTCAATATCTTTCGACCAAAAGAATCCAAAAACATTTGGTACAAAAGCAACCAATAGAAACATACTCGAAAATAATACAACTGGCATTGCGGCGATAAAGCCTTCTTGAATAGCTCTTAAATATTTGTTTCTTGAAATTTTTTCAAAAAATGGTTTTGTTGCTTCAATTTTTGATATTAACCCATTCATGTTTAACCCTACCCTTTTTTATATAAATAGATAATATGTTCCACAAGATCTTTTAACAATAATGTTGTCATCAAATGGTCTTGCCCATGTATCATAATAAAACTCATTTCAATATCATCGCCACTTGCTTCTTTAGCTAGCATATCTGTTTGAGTTTTGTGTGCATTCTTAATATTCTCTTGTGCTTCTGCAATCAATTCCTGAGCCTCTTCAAAATGACCTTCTTTTGCTTTTGATAGAGCATCTAAAAGAGCAGAACGAGCATCCCCAGCATAAGCGACAATTTCAAACCCGAGCATACAAACATCTTCTTTTTTCATTCGTTCACCCCCTTTTCAAATTTTTCCGTCCATGATGTCGCCGTAGTATTTAAAACGAAATTTAATGTTTCAATATGTTTTTTTCCTATCGTTTGTAACCATTCGATCGTTTTTTCTTTACCGTATCGAACAAATACCTCAATAGCTCCGCTCCATGTGGCACGTCCACATAATACACCATTGAAAGTTGATCCAGCTTCTTTAGCCAATACTAATGTCTTTTGGAATAAGTCAGCAGACACTCCCGCACTCAAAAAAATAAATGGCAGAGGAGTGCTATCTGACTGCATTTTAAAGAATGCCTTTGCTTCCTCTTGTGTATAGACAGATTCAACACCTTCTTGTGTAAAACCTTCAACAAATGCCATATTTACAGGCACCTCAACTTTCAATACATCTACACCGTATTGAACTTGACTAAATTCTTTCATCGCCTCAATGACCTTGTTAGGTTTTATGCGGGCGTATTCTATACTTGTATTATCTTGAATAAGATTATCGTATGTCACAATTTCTAAAAAGAATGGTATATCTTCCGCTCGACATTCACTACCAATTCGTTCGATATACGCTTTTTTTCTATCGTTGATAGTCATCACATCATCTATATTGTAATAAAGTAAAAACTTACATGCATCCGCACCTTGTTCTTTCAATCGTTTTACGGACCATGTATCCAATATATCTGGTAGACGTCCAATAGTATTGGCATCATATCCTGTTTTTTCATATGCAAGAAGTGCCCCTGCTGTTGAATGTCGAACACGCATTGCTTTTATCCCATACTCTGCATCTAATAAAATCGATGAGGCATAAGCAGTCAGTTGAGATGATACCAATATTTTGAACTGTTCAATTTGTTCAACACTAGCTTTTTCTTCTTGATGGCGCTCTATCATTTTTCTCAAAGCTCCTCGTTGATCAACTGCTAATGCTGATAAAATACCCTTTTCATTACTTAATCTATTTAAACACTCTCTTTTCCCCTTTGTTAAAAACATCTTACACCTCTCTTACTTGAATACCGTCATAAAGTTCTTGATAACGTTCTAAATTCACATGTCCTGTAATATTTTCCATTGCATTTAACATACCTAATACATTTGCTTTTTTCAGCAAATCTACATCAGAAGCTTTATGGGCTAAACTAGATACAATACCCGCAACCGTAGAATCTCCCGATCCAACTGGATTAACAACTTGAATTTTTGGAATATCTACTTTGTAATAGTTATTATGATGTTTAGCAAAGGCACCGTCTTTACCTAAAGATACAATAATCCATTCGATGTCTTTGAATAAATTATGGGACAGCACCTCTTTTAATACATCTATATCTAATGTAATTTGTTTCTTCAATAACTGAGATAGTTCATCAATATTTGGTTTGATAGCAACGGGCTTAACATTACTTTGGAGAACTTCGCTTAAACTATCTCCAGAACAATCTAAGACAACAGGTTTCCCAGCACGTTCACAAATAGATAGCATATCAACATAAAAATTGGCTGGTAATCCTTTTGGTAAGCTTCCTGAAATAGATACAATCTCCACATGTTCAATTTGTTTTTGAAAATATGCTAAAAAAGCATTAGCTTCTGAGTCTAATATGGTTGGACCACTTTCTAAAATCTCTGTTTGTTGCCCATTGTGTAAAATAGCAATACAGTTACGAGTATGTCCAGAAATATTAAAGAAGTCATGTTTAATGGATGCAGTATTTAATTTGTCACGTATATCCTCTCCTAAAGCTCCTCCCAAAAGTCCCCCAGCAACAACTTGTTCACTTAGCTGATGTAAAACACGTGTCACATTTAACCCTTTTCCTCCGGGCGTTTTGTGAACAGACGATACTCTATTGACAGTGTCTAAATCAAATGTATCTAATTGATACGATACATCTACTGACGGATTCATTGTTATTGTTAAAATCATTTTATTTCCTTCTTCCTCATTCTTTTTCTAGAATGGCATCACAATTTGTAAAACATATTGTATGATCTTTTACTCTCCTAATTGTCCACTTTCTTAATTATTAGTCGTGATAATATCCTTCGTTCCATTTTTGCAAAAATTCATCAAAAAAATACGGATTATCCATATCATCATGTTTACTTTCAAGACACTTTATTTTAGCAATGATTTTTTCTGTGTATTCTGTCGGCTTATATTCTGCATGAATAAAGGCATCAATAATATCACACATCAACAATTCTCCAATAATCTTACCGCCAAAACCGATGACATTGGCATTTAATTGTTCTTTGGCATAAAGAGCTGTTGTCATATCTCTGACAAGGGCTGAGCGAATACCAGGTACTTTATTCACCGCATTATTTATACCCACCCCTGTACCACATATACATACACCTAAATCTGCAGCACCACTAGATACTATTTCACCGACTTTTTTTCCAAAAATGGGATAGTGCGTTCTTGTAAAATCATACGTTCCAACATCAATCACATCATGACCTTTAGACTTCAAAAAATCAGATACAACAATTTTTGTATCCGTAACAATATGATCACAACCTATTGCAATTTTCATTCTGTTTTCCCCTCTCCTTTTTAACACATTTTATTCAGCATATCGACGCGTATTTGATGACGTCCTCCATCATAATGAGCTGATAGAAATGCGATAACAATTTGTTTGGCTAATTCTTTTCCAACAATATTTGCACCAATCGTAATCAACTTAGCATTATTATGTCCACGTGTCATATAAGCTGATCGTTCATCCGATACTTCCGCAGCAATGATACCTTTTATTTTTGTAGCAGTTATAAAACTACCTGCACCATAACCGTCAAAAACAATGCCTAAACTATCCACATCTTTTTTCAATGCCATCGCAACACGATAAGTGGTGTCTACAAAATCATCTGAAGCACTTAAATCAATGACATTATAATCTCTTGATAGCAAATACGTTTTAATATCATTTTTCAGTGCCTCCCCTTCCGTGTCAGCCCCTAAAATAACATTCATACTCATTAATACCTCCTTTTCAAAGATAATGAAAGATATTCTCTCTGTTTGTATTATAAACAAGTTTAAACATAAAATCAACATATTTTGTTTAAAAAATAAACATTTTATTGTTTGTATGTTTAAAAGTCTACATAACTAGTTTTTACAGAAAAAATAAAAAGCAGTAACTTTCCTAAAATCAATATCTGTTTAAACCAATAAATTTGTTGATACTTAAAAAGGTTTGAAATCAACTCATTAAATATGTTGATTTCAAACCTTTTAGTTTAGTTCTATATTCATTATTTTAAAATACTTTTGTAAAAGCACTTAATTCTTTTTTATATTCAGCATCATTTCCATTAATAATAACACCGCTAATTTTATCCAAAGTATAAAATGCTGAAAAATCTTCTTTTCCTATTTTAGAAGTATCAATCAATAAATATTTATCTAGAGAATTATTCAGTGCCATTTGTTGTGTATACCCTTCTTTGAAAGTAGATGTCATAATGGCATTATCTTTGACGCCATTACTACTAAAAAAGATTTTACTAAATCTCATTTGTGATAAAATCATATTGGTTAAATCACCACAAAATGATTTCGTCACCTCCCGCATTTCTCCACCTAATAAATAAATTTCTATATTTTCAGATTTTTCTTGCATCAGTATATTGTAAATTGGCAGACAGTTGGTAATCACACGCAGAGATTTTTTCGTTTTGACAATTTTATCTGCCAACATCGCTACCGTTGTACCAGGTCCCAAGAAAACTGTATCGCCTTCTTCTATTAATTCTAATGCTTTTGAGGCTATTTCTTTTTTCTCTTCAATGTTCATCATGTGCTTATCATCATGAGATAATTCTTTATGTTGGAAAACATTTTTACTTCTAGCACCCCCATGTGTTCGAACTAAAAAACCCGATTCTTCTAATTCTGTTAAATCTCGGCGCACGGTCATGTCTGATACATTTAAATTATCTACAATATCCGAAACACGTATACTCCCTTTTGTATCCACTAATTTAATAATCGCTTCTAATCTTTCTTCTTTACTTAACATATCGTACCTCTCACCCTTAACAAAAGACTCTCTTTCATTATACACAAAACAAACAAAAAACAAACATATTTTGTTTAAAAAGAAAACAGCTTAAAAAAGCTGTTTAATAGTCTGTATCGGCTGTTTCTCCTTGGCAAATCGCCACACCGCTAGAAGCTCCTAGTCTTGTTGCACCTGCATCAATCATCGCTTTTGCATCTTCTTTTGAACGAATACCACCACTTGCTTTGACGCCCATATCTTTTCCTACAACTTCACGCATGAGTGCTACATCCGCAACTGTTGCACCTCCTGTTGAGAATCCTGTTGATGTTTTAACAAAATCAGCTCCTACACGTCGACAAATATCGCATACTTGGCGTTTTTCATCATCTGTTAATAAACACGTTTCAATGATAACTTTACTTAATGCTCCATATGTTTTCGCAACGTCCACAACCGCTTTAATATCCTTTTCAACCAATACCCAGTTCTGTGATTTTACAGCCCCAACGTTAATAACCATATCTACTTCATCCGCTCCATTTTCAATAGCATTTTTCGTTTCAAACGCTTTGACTTCTGGTGTATTAGCTCCTTGTGGAAATCCAATAACAGTACACACTTTTACTGTTGATTCTTTTAACTGGTCAGCGGCAAAAGCTATCCATGTTGGTTGAATACAAACAGACATGAAGTCATATTCTTTTGCTTCTTGACAGATTTTTTCAACATCTTTTTGTGTTGCATCTGTTTTTAAAATTGTGTGGTCGATGTATTTATTTAATGCCATTTTTAGTTTCCTCCTAATTCTAAAGCATACGATAATGATGAAAGTAAGTACAACGGAGCTGTTTCTGCACGCATAATTCTAGGACCTAGCCCACAAAGTGTTGCACCTGCCTTTTCTAATAATGTAATTTCATCTGGAGAAAGTCCTCCTTCTGAACCAAAAATCGCTAAAAGTCGATCATTGGGTTTTAAAGATGTATATATTTTTTTTAATTGACTCATCTCTGACTGTTTCGCACTTTCTTCATACGCAACAATCACATGAGTATAATCGTTTAAATGATTTATTAGTTGTTTAAAAGACATCATTGGATAAATCGTTGGAACATAGTGTCGATGACTTTGTTCTGCTGCTTCTTGTGCAATTTTTTGTAATCTTTGTATTTTCTTGTCTTGTTTTTTCATCTCCCATTTTACAACAGACCAACTCGTTTCAACTGGTAAAATACTATGTACACCTAATTCTGTTGCTTTTTGAGCAATAAACTCTAATTTATCCCCTTTAGGCAAGCCGCAAGCAATCGTCACATCAACAGGTAATTCTACCTGCCTATCATCATCCGCAATGTACGTGAGCCAAACAACATCATCTTCTATTTCTATGATTTCAGCTAGAAATGCATGTCTGTTCGGTTCAACTAAATACACACATTGCCCGACCTTCATACGCATGACACGTATCATGTGATGATACTGCTCTTTTACAATACCAATTCTATCTTTATTGACAACACTATCTAAAAAGTATCGTTGCATGCATCATCCTCTAGTGGTTTCACACAAATAAGTGACACCCAATCTTTCATACAATTTTCTTGAATAATGTCAAATCCTTTTTGTTGTAACTGTATCATCAGTTGTTCTTTTTTAGACAAAATAATACCGGACAAAATAAAATGTCCACCATATTTCAAGTTGTCCCAAGCATCATCGACCAATTTCTCTAAAATTTCAGCTAGAATATTTGCCACAATAATATCAACTTGTGTACGAACGCCCGTTAATAAATCATTCTCTTTCACAATAATATCTGCATATCCATTTAGGAGAATATTTTCTCGAGCAACACTTGTCGCTTTTTCGTCTAAATCATAGGCTGTCACATGTTTAGCGCCCAATTTTTTTGATGCGATACTTAATACACCAGAACCCGTACCTACGTCTAAAACTATCTCGCCTCCACGTATCACACGTTCCAGTGCTTCTAATGATAGTTGTGTTGTTGGGTGTGTACCCGTACCAAATGCCATCCCTGGATCCATTTCAATGATTTGTTCATGCTCACTTGGTTGATAGTCAATCCAGCTAGGTACAACCGTTAAATAACGTGTAATACGTACGGGGAAGTAGTGCTTTTTCCAAGCATTCGCCCAATCTTCTTCTGAAACACTTGATAATAAAATTTCATTTCTTCCTAAAGGCAAATCGTATTGAGTTGCTTCATTTAATTTTTCTTGTATCAAAGACTGGATTTCAATAATATTTTTTGTATCTGGAAAATAACCTGATACAAATACTTCTTGGGTGTCATAAATATCTTCTACTTCAGGTTTAATCTGCCCAAATCCGTCATCTTCTAAATACAGTAAATCACTCGGATCTTCAATCGATACACCATTTGAACCTGCTTCAATTAAAATACTCGATACCATTTCTGTTGCTGGCGACGTTGTCGCTATTTTTAATTCATACCACTTCATCTTTAACCTCATTTATATTGTAAATAAAATGTATCAAATCTATTGATGTCTTTTCTTGTTTGAATATATTGTTGAAAGAGCAATTTATCAAAAACAATATCTTCATCATCTGCATGTTTTGCTTTTAGAATCATGTGTCGTAAATAATCTAAAAATGTATCCACGTCACCTTTTAAACATCCTTTATCTTTTTCAAATGTTAATACAGCAAAATAATACGTTTCATTCAATAAACTAATTTTAGGATCATGTATTAACACTTTAAATTGTTTTTGACTGATTTGGAACATTATTTCTATTTCTGCACGCTCAGATACATTCGATACACGCCAACTAGATACGCTATATCTCGATAAATAGTGTAAAATATATGTAATTAAATCATTCTGTTTCATATTACCTCTTACACTAAAAGTGCTTCTAATATTGCCATATTCATATACACACCGTTTTTCATCTGTGTCAATATACGGCATTTGTCTAATGTCAGTACCTCGGGTGCGATTTCTACACCTTTATTGATTGGACACGGATGCAAAATAATCGCTTTTTCTTTCATTTTTCCTACTCTATCAAGAGTCAATCCATAATCTTTAAAATAGGTTTCATCACTAATGGATAGACTATGTCTTTCACGTTGAATACGTAAAAGAACCAATACATCTACCTCTTTAACTAAAGCGTCCATTGACATGTAATCTCCATACATCTGACATTTATCATTCTGAAATACTTCTGGACCGGAAAAATAAACTTTCATACCTAAGCGTCTAAACATTGCCATATCCGAATTAGCCACACGAGAATGTTTAATATCACCTACAATACCTACTTTTAAGTCTTCAAAAGAACCAAAATGTTCATAAATCGTCATCAAATCAATCATACTTTGAACGGGATGTTCACCCATTCCATCTCCAGCATTTACAATGGTGCATGTCACATTTTTATCTTCTAATAAAGAAGTGTAAAATTGTTCTTTATCAGAACGAATAACAAGTACATCAACACCTAATGTACACATCGTAACAACTGTATCGTGTAAGCTTGCTCCTTTTGTCACACTACTTGTTTCATAATCAAAGCTCAGTTGCTTAATCCCTAAATGATGTTCTGCCATTTCAAAAGCACATCTTGTATGTGTACTACTTTCAAAAAATAAATTGGCAATAAATTTAGGTTCTAAAAAATGGTAACTTGCCCCTTTTTTATATGCAATAGCTCTATCAATAAGCGATTGAACAATCTCTTTACTTAAATCACTAGTTGATACAAAGTGATTTAAATGTTGTAAATTTTTTCTTCCCATAGGTCTACACTCTCTCCAGTACAACCTCATCCACGTTGTCTACTTCTTTTAATCTTACAAAAATTTGCTCTGTTAAAGATGTTGGCATGTTTTTACCGATATAGTCAGCTTTAATTGGTAGTTCTCTATGACCTCTATCTACTAATACACCAACCGTAATACGTTTAGCTCTTCCAAAATCCATAAGGGCATCCATTGCTGCACGTACAGTTCTAGCAGTAAACAATACATCATCAATCAATACAACACTTTGCCCTTTTATAGAAAAGGGAATATTCGATTCATTCACAACGGGTTGTGCTTGATCATCTATTTCATGTCGGTCATCACGATATAATGTAATATCTAATTCTCCTACCGGAACACTGACACCTTCAAATGTTTGAATTTTTTCTGCAATACGTTTTGCCAAATAAATCCCTCTTGTTTTAATACCAATCAGAACAAGATTTTCTGTTCCTTTATGTCTTTCTAAAATTTCATGTGTAATACGCGTTAACGCTCGATTCATTGCCGCTTCTTCTAAAATCAATATTTGTTCCAAAATATCATCACTCTTTCTCTATTCTTCTTTATTATTATACCGAATAGTTTACAGATAAAGCAACAACCACACTACCAACTCAGGCTTTAGACTGATTTTTTATCAAAAAACACAATATATAGTTACATAAATGCTTCTTATAACTATATAATCGACTTTTTTTAAAAAACCTCTATTTTTTATAAATCATTCATGTTATAATATACGCATAATGACTAAAAAGGTAAAAGCACCTCTAACATTGAAAGGAGTGGTTACTAGATGATTACCTTATATACTTCCCCAAGCTGTGCATCTTGTCGTAAAGCACGTTCTTGGTTAGAAGAACATGATATTCCTTATGTGGAACGTAATATTATTTCTGAACCTTTATCTATTGATGAAATAAAAAATATTTTGCGTGTGACAGAAGACGGAACAGAAGAGATTATTTCTCAGCGTTCTAAAACCTTTAAAAAACTAGATATCAATATAGATGAACTACCATTAAGTCAATTATTAGATTTAATTCACGAAAATCCAACATTATTACGTCGCCCTATTTTAATGGACGATAAAAAATTGCAAGTCGGTTTTAACGAAGATGAAATCCGTCGTTTCTTACCACGTTCTGTGCGTGTATTAGATTTAATTGCTGCACAGCAAGCTATATAAAACAAAACTCGCTTTAGACAAACTGTCTAAAGCGAGTTCGTATTAACAGCGAACGGACGTTTTGATGTCCGTTCGCTGTTTTTATTTATTTCCATTCAATTGTGTAGGTTATTGCACCGTCAGACCAACGCACAGACATTACTTGGTACCCACTATACTTTTTATCTTGTAACATTTTTAATTTTTCTGGATTATTCAAAACATCTGCACCGTATGAATATGCTTCATCTAATGTATCAAATTCTAATCCTGAATTACCTAAGTCATCCAAACGATGTGCTGTTGATTTTTCTTTTTTTGCCTCTGTTGTTTCACTTGTTTTTTCTGTTGTTTGTTGAGTTGTTTCTTGTCGGGTTTGTGTCGTCACATAGGTTCCTTTTGTTTGTTGTGATTGCGTCGTCATCACTTGTCGTGAAAGGGCACCGTTCTCTAGTTTATTCACTTGATTATTGCGACTTGCATCATTCACTAGTGTAAAAAACAAGATGATTGCAATAGGAATAATAGATAATAAACCTACTGTCACAATAATTTGAATAGGAGAAATTTTTTTATGCGCTTTTCGTTTTGTTTTTTTAGCCATAAATCACCTCTTTTATAAAACCAATTCCTCTAAAATATGCGCAACACCGTCTTCATCATTTGATGTTGTCATATAAGTCGCATGTTCTTTGACTCTATCCACTGCATTTCCCATTGCAACACCGTATCCAGCAACATCAATCATATCAATGTCATTATCGTTGTCGCCAATCGCCATTATTTGAGAAAGATCTATATTTAGAAACGTAGCTAAAGCTGCTACTGCATTTCCTTTGTTGGCATCTTTATGCAAAATTTCCAAGTAAAAAGGTGCACTTTTTACGAGGAAATATTTTTCTTTTATTGTTTGTGGTATTCTCAACAAAACATCATCTAAAATATGTGGTTCATCCACAAACATCATTTTGTATGGATTTAAATTTATATTTTTTAACTCGTCTATCGTTCGATAAGCAATGGGCATATTTACCAATACAGATTCATACGCTGTATAAATACCAATCATACGATTTGTCGTATATAAAGCATCATCTCCAGCAGCATGATAATGAACTTGTAATGTATCTGCCAATTCTCTAATTTCGTCTAGTTCTTTAAATGTAAAGGAATATGATTGAACAATTTGTTTTTTGTTGGTCGACTGTACCAAGGAACCATTATAGGAAATCACATATTGTTCATCACTCATTAAGTCTAACTCGTTCAAAAGGTTTTCAACACCTTTCGTTGGTCTTCCTGTACATAACACAATTTTTACACCTTTTTGTGTTGCTTTTTTAATTGTTTCTTTTACTTTAGGTGTCAGTTCACCTTTAGAATTTAATAATGTTCCGTCTATATCAATAGCGACCATTTTTATATTCGTCATGACTTCTCCTTAATAAGTTACTCAACTTTATTTAAAATCGTTTTAAACGATTCGTACTCCAATAATTCCTTAGGAAAATAAAACCGTATATCACCATTTTCTTTTCCTGTTAAAGACTCTACCAACATACTCGCTTTGGACAGTTCAAGTAATGTGCCGTCTTTTTTCATCAATTTAATTGATGTACGTGCTTTCTTTTGGTTTGGTCTATAAAAATCATATGGTAAATCATAGCTATTATTGTATCCTGTATAATATTTTTCAGAAAAACCTTTAGACTCTGAAAAATCAATAATATTCTGTACATAATCAGCATGCTCTACCAATACAGATTTCAGTGGTTTTCGAGATAAATAACGATGTGCCAAATCTTTTAAAACCTTATCGTTTTCATTTAAAAATAACGTAAAATAGGTGGTCATCACACCGTCATCTAATTTTAAATAATCTTGTAATGTCCATCTTTTTTCAAAAAACGGAATAAGGAGTGGTACATTCTGACTATTCTCTAAAGACCCATTATGGTAACAGTCATTCGCACGTTCAAAAAGGTTGTGAATAATCATTTCAACACCTCTGGAAACTGGATGAAAATAAACTTGCATATACATTTGATAACGACTGACAATGTAATCTTCTACCGCATGCATTCCGGAATAGTCAAAACAAATCCCCTCTTTATATGGTTTAATGACTCTTAAAATACGATTTAAATCGAACATACCATAACTAACTGCCGCAAAATAGGCATCTCTTAATAAATAATCCATTCTATCAGCATCAATTTGACTAGAAATCATTTGCACAACTTGTGGATTTGGATATGTTTTTTGAATGACAGATGCTACTTTTTCGGGAAACTCTGGACTAATTTGCGTTAAAATATGATTGATTTCTGTTTCTTTGGATAAGATAATTTTTGTTGTTAAACTTTCATGATCTGTATCAAAGACTTTTTCAAAAGTATGTGAAAATGGACCATGCCCAATATCGTGCAATAACGCTGCACATAATGTAACAAGTCTTTCGTTATCATTCCACAAGCCGTCCCCTTCTACTTTTGATTTATAAGCACGCTCAAATTTATCGCAAATACGTCTTGCTATTTCATAGACACCTAATGAATGCGAAAACCGTGAATGCTCTGCTCCATGAAAAATAGAGGACGAGGTCCCTAATTGTTTAATACGTCTTAATCTTTGAAACTCTGTTGCGTTAATTAAATCTAGTATTGTTTGATGTTGTACATGAATATAACCATGTACAGGATCTCTGAATACTTTTTCCCTCTCTAATGAAAACGTCATTCATACGCCTCCTCTTCATTCCAATTCGTATACTTTCCTTATTGTAATTATATCTCTTTTAGTTCGTTTTTCAAAGGGGTTGTGTCTATTCATCTTATGATTGTAATAATTTGTTACACAATCATCATCTATTTGATATATCTTTTATTAAGACGAAAAGAGCGTCTATCTGTTTGAAAGACGCTCTTTTATGAAAATTTATTCTTCTTTATTTGTAGTTGTCACTAATGGTTGCTGTACAGATTGTCGTACTGTTTGCTGTATTGTTTGTTCAACGGTCTGTTGTACCGTTTGTTGTATTGTTTCATTTTCAGTCGTATATGTACCAGCATTTCTAGTAGGTATCACAGCACACTCAACCGAATTCCCATTCGCATCAATACATTCTACTGAGTTGTATAAATGATAGATGTCATTATCTTGACTTAACGAAATATCTTTATCAATAAATGTCTGTTGCGTAATTGGATTTAATTTTAATTCTTTACGCAAAATATTACTTACACGTAAACGTTCTGTATCCGTCACAAGTCCGTAATAACCATTTTGAATATCTACACCAAACGCTTCAAAACTTTCTTGCTTCATATTTGTTAGTGCTGAACTATAATCTCTTTGTATTTCTAACAATCTATCAAATGTCAAATCTGTTTGAACATGAGAACTAATTGTATCTAAAATATTTTTATAGTTAAATAGTGTATTAGCACTAAGTAATTTTTTCGCTAAAGCTGTAATCAATGTACGTTGTCTGCCCTCACGCCCAGCTGTTCCCTCTGGGTCAACCATACGCATTCGAGCAAAAACATTTGCTCCAAAACCATCTAGATGAATCGATTCTCCTTCGACAAAATTATATCCTTCTTGTGAAAAAGTAATTGGACTCACAACATCAATACCACCAATTTTATCTACCAAATCCATCAATCCGTCAATATCAATACGGATATAACTATCAATAGGGACTTGTAAATATTGTTGAACAGTATCTATTGTTCCTTTAATACCTCCATAGGCATAGGAATGATTGATTTTATCCCACAAACCATTTTCAACTGTTGCTGATACTTTCATTTTAGCATACGCATCTCTTGGGATACTTGCCAATGTTGTTGTATTGGTTTCAGGATTGATTGTTGCTAAAACAAGTGTATCTGCTCGTGCATCCTCTGAGTATCCATATTCACCACCTTGGTCAATCCCCACCAATAAAACAGAGAACGGATCTCTTTTTTTCAATGCTTCACTACGTAAATTGTCTTTCTTCACTTCGTGAGTTGTTTTATTAACAGCAGTTTTGAAACTATTCCACACATCAAATCCATAAATAGTCGCTCCCCCTAGTAACACAAGCAACACTGTCAACCAAATAAGACGTCTTTTTCTTTTCTTTTTTCTTTTTCTAGTTTCATTTAATGTTGTTCTTGAAAGTGTTTCTAGTGATTCATTGTAATATGGGTCTTTAAAATCGGATTTTTTTCTACGCATATAAACCCTCCATAATTTGTATCATTTGCTATTATACATCAACTCTTTGAAAATTTCTTTATTTTACACTATTTTGTTACATATATGTAACAAAAACAATTCATTTTCATTTTAATAGGTTGCCTACCTATTAAAATTATGATACACTACTTAACAAAGAAATGGAGGTGCATCATGCCAAATCAACACAAACTTATCCAAGAAATGCTACAAACCTTTAAACGAGTTAGCAAAATATCCGTATTTAGAAATACCGTAGAATCTCTGACAGAGATGGAAAAATGTCTTTTAATGAAACTTTATTTTTATGAACAAGATCATAAAAATCCACTATCAATCAAAGAACTTAGCCATATTTTCAATATACGATCAGCATCTATTATCCAATTTATAAATGCTTTAGAAAACTATCAATACGTTAAAAGAGAACACTCAACAGAAGATAAACGTATGACCTTTATCACGCTAACAGAAGTAGGCAGACAGCTTGCCGTTGCTGTTTATAAAGATGATTTACGTATATTCGATACATTAGAAAAAAAATTTGGTAGCACTATTTCCACTACTTTAACACAATTAAACAATATTTTAGATACATTAGAAAGTATGCCAATAGAGCACATTACACTTTCTAATCAAGAAAGGAGTCACACACAACATGACACAAATTTGGACACACGTTAGCCGCTATAAAAGGCCGCTCTTTTTTATTTTTGGATTAACAATTTTACAAGTGAGTGCTAGTTTATATACCCCAACCATTTTATCAACATTAGTTTCAGAAGGTATTTTAAAACAAAATAATAATCAAATTTATTTACAAGGTACATATATGCTCATCGCTTCTCTTATAGATCTTGTTTTATCTATATGGATTGGATTAAAAATCGGAAAATTTGCAACTGGTCTAGCAAGAGATTTGCGTTCTGATTTATTTCATCATATACAACATTTCTCTACACAAGATTTTCAAGAGTTTGGGACTAGCTCTTATATCAACCGTACAACAACTGATGTACAAACATTAAGTCAAACTTTAGGATCTGCTATGCGACTAGCACTAACAGCTCCACTTGTTTTTATTGGATCTATTATTTTATCTATTCGGATTAGTTTAGGCTTATCTATTGTCTTAATGGTATCTATTCCAATTTTAGTTGTCTTTGTGTTCTTACTTGTGAGAGCTATTTCCAAAGATTTTACAAAACTTCGTCAATTTACCGATAAAATGACACAAATTGTACATGAAGGCCTAACTGGTGTACGTGTTATTCGTGCTTTTAATAAAGATACATTTGAGCTAGAACGTTTTAATACAATCAATACCAATTATAAACAACTACTTTTTGATATAAATCTAAAATTCAGCTACATCATGCCTACAATGATGATTATGATTAATTTTTCAAATTTAGCAATCGTTTGGTTAGGTGGACAATTTATTCAAAATAACTCTCTCGATTTGGGAGATTTAATGGCAATTTTACAATACTCTTCTCTAGTACTTATTTCTTTAATGCTTTTATCTATGGTTTTCATTATGATTCCACAAGGTATTGTATCTGCCAATCGTATTAACTCTGTACTTGAACAAAAACCTGGACAAACTTTTTCTAATGAAAGAAAAGGATTGAGCAGTATCACACATGTTCAATTTGATAATGTATCGTTCAAATACGATGGTGCAGAGAAAAAAATGTTGTCAAATGTATCATTTGAAGCAAAAACAGGTGAAAAAATTGCCATTATTGGTTCAACTGGTGCAGGAAAATCTACATTGATGAATTTATTATTAC
The DNA here is from genome assembly GCF_010892355.1 of Granulicatella sp. zg-ZJ. Classification (NCBI taxonomy): domain Bacteria; kingdom Bacillati; phylum Bacillota; class Bacilli; order Lactobacillales; family Carnobacteriaceae; genus Granulicatella; species Granulicatella sp. zg-ZJ. The sequence goes on from NZ_WNJY01000026.1 coordinate 26,548, forward strand.
GCTTTTTAGATGCCACAGAAGGTACCATTACTTATAATGGCACAAATATACAAGACTTTGAAGAAGTTGAGTTACGTCAACAACTTGCTTTAGTCCCACAAAATAGAAATCTATTTTCAGGTACTATCGCAGATAACTTACGTTTTGGGAACGAAAACGCGACAGAAGAAGAGATGATTAGCGCACTAAAAGCTGCTCAAGCATGGGAATTTGTTTCTAAATTAGACAACACATTATATGCACGTGTCGAACAAGGAGGAGAAAATTTCTCTGGAGGACAAAAACAACGTCTAGCAATTGCTCGAGCTTTGGTTAAAAAAGCATCTATGTTTATTTTTGATGACAGTTTTTCTGCTTTGGACGCTAAAACAGAATCCCAGTTACGTCAAAGTTTAAAACCTGTTAATGAACAAGCCATTGTTTTTGTTGTTGCACAGCGTATTTCTTCTGTTACTGATGCAACAAAAATAATTGTATTAAATGAGGGAAATGTCGTTGGCATTGGTACACACGACGAATTAGCACAATCCAATACGGTTTATCAAGAAATTATGCGTTCACAATCAAACTTTGAGGAAATGGAGGATGTACAACATGGATAAAAAACAACATCAAAAAGCACTTTTACGTTTATTAACCTATATGAAGCGCTATTCTTTAGCACTCGTTGCTATTATTATCATTACTATCCTGTCAGTCTTTATGGATGTACAACTCCCTAAAATTTTAGGAGGAGCTACCACACTGATTTTTGATAGCTTTTCACAAAATCAACAAGTCGACTTCAACGGATTGTGGCAAATCGCTCAAACACTGATTATTTTGTATGTTCTTGCTGCAGCCTTGAACTTTTTAGGAAAATATATTTTATCCATTATTCAAGCGGATATTATGTATCGACTACAAAAAGAAGTTAAAGAAAAATTAGTACGTGTGTCTATTCGTTACTACGATGAAAACTCAAAAGGTGATTTACTGAGTCGTGCAACAAATGATATGCAAACTATTGATAATGCTCTCGGACAAATTACAACCCAAATTTTAACGTCTGTTTTTACACTAATTGGTATTGTTTATATGATGTTCACTATTCATTGGGGTATTGCTTTATTAGGTATTTTGGGTATTCCTTTATCTTCAATGGTTATTTCATATATTACAAAACATTCACAAATATTATATGTTAAACAACAAAATCGTTTAGGCGCCTTAAACGGTTATATTGAAGAACATTATACAGGTCATGAAATTGTCAAATCGTTCAGTTATGAAGAACGTTCTATGGATAAATTTAAAGCCATGAATGACAAATTATACCAAGCTAGTTGGAAAGCACAATTTCTATCTGGCATGATGTATCCTATTTCTCGTCTTATTAACAATATAGTTTATGTCTTTATCGCTGTTATCGGCGGCTTGTCAGTTAGTGCGGGAGCTTTATCTGTCGGAAGTATTCAAGCTTTATTACAATATACACAACAACTAAGTCGTCCAATGGGAGATGTAGCAAATATGATTGGCTTAATGCAAGCTATGAGTGCTGCGTGTCAACGTGTCTTTGATTTACTAGATGCTCCCGAAATGGAAATGGAAGAAAAACCTGAATTACCAAAAGTTGACGGACAAGTTGACTTCGACCATGTATCGTTTGGATACAGTATCGACAAACCACTGATGAAAGATTTGAATATCCATGTGAAAGCTGGACAAACTGTGGCGATTGTCGGCCCAACAGGAGCAGGAAAGACAACTGTTATCAATTTGCTCATGCGTTTTTATGATATTACAGGTGGTAAAATTCTTATTGACGGACACGACATTTCAAACTATAGTAAACAATCGCTTCGTGATAATGTCGGTATGGTACTGCAAGATACGTGGTTATTTAACGGAACCATTCGTGAAAATATTCGTTACGCTAAACAAGACGCAACAGATGAAGAAGTAGTATCCGCAGCAAAACAAGCATTTGCTGATGATTTTATTCGTAAATTGCCACATGGTTACGATACAATCATCACCGAAGAATCCGATAATATCTCACAAGGGCAAAAACAATTATTAACGATTGCTCGTGCCATTTTAGCAGGACCGTCTATTTTTATTCTTGATGAAGCAACATCAAATATTGATACACGTACCGAAATGCAAATACAATCTGCAATGGATCATATTATGGCAAATAAAACATCCTTTGTTATTGCACATCGTCTATCAACTATTCGTGATGCGGATAAAATCCTTGTGATGCAACAAGGAAATGTTATCGAGCAAGGAACACATGACGAATTATTACAAGCAAATGGTTTTTATGCCGGACTATATCGTGCTCAATTTGAACAGTAGTGCTAATATAAAGAAAGCGAAAAAATGGCTCTTTATCAACTCATGTTGGTAAAGAGCATCGTCAAAAGAACGGCTAACCCAAAAGTCAAAATAAAGACGAGGTAGAGTCAAAAAAATCATGACACGATAAATTTAGCTTTTTGAAAAACATGATGACATCAAAACTAAAGCGGAGAAGACAAACAGCCTAACACTGTTTGTTTTCTCCGCTTTTATCATATACTGACTTTTGGGTCAGCCTTATTTTTTGACCTAGTTTTATATGTAAAATTCTTCTACTAAGACGATTTAATGAAAAACATCAAAATAACGAGCGTATATTATACTGATACTGTTTGAAAACATCTTATATATTGACATAAATAAAAGAGGCTCTATAATAAATCGTGTTGGTGGGAATAATCCACCAACACGATTTTGTATATAAAAGTGGACAAAAAAAGAGAAATACCTGTATGATTAAATCACCACAATTAAACAAGGAGGTATTTCTCAT
>NZ_WNJY01000027.1:0-25180 GCF_010892355.1 Granulicatella sp. zg-ZJ
GGTATAGACGTTTTCATCGCAATCCTGACCATAAGTTTTTTCGATATGATTCATCTAGAGATTGTTTTACGGATACACGTACGGGAGAAATTTACACCTACAGAAACATTGATAGACAAGGATATAAGCAGTATCGTATAAGCGATAACAGTAATAAACGGATACTACGTCGAGCGATAGATGCTGATGTATACGATAGATGTCGTGAACGTCGATTATCTACGTTTGGGAAAGCACTATATAAACGACGGAAAGAAACGATTGAGCGTAGCTTTGCAGACTCTAAACAAAATCATGGGTATCGGTTTGCACAATATAGAGGAGTAGCCAAGATGCAGCAGTACACTTGGTTATCTTGTGCTGCCCAAAACATGAAAAAAATGGCAATCCTACTCACGAGAGATAGCCATTTTTTGAGATATTATTCTTCATTTAGTATTTTAAAATTCAAAATCCAACATATTTTTCAATCTTTAAAAAATATGTTGGATTTTTTATCGTTATTGTCAACAATCTGAAATTAAAAACCTCGCAAAGAGATAATCTCTTTGCGAGGTTTTTAATTTCTATATTCAATGAATAACCGTTTTGATTAACCTAATAATTGTTCTAATTCTTCTAAACGTTGTTCAAAAACAGCAAGTGCTTCTTCAATATATGTTGATTGTGTCATATCAACGCCTGCGTGTTTCATAACATCAATTGGATACGCACTTTCTCCTGCTTTTAAGAAGTAGAAGTATTGATCAATGTATTCTTGATTACCTGTTAAAATACGTGCCGCTAAAGCTGATGCAGCAGAAAATCCTGTTGCGTATTGGAATACATAATAATTGTAATAAAAATGTGGGATTCTTGCCCATTCTAATGCAATTTTGTCATCTTGTTCAACGACTGCATAATATTTAGCATTTAGTTCAGCATAAGCTTGTGTTAAAAATTCATGTGTTAAAGGTACACCTGCTGCATCTTGTTCGTGCATGAAATGCTCAAACTCAGCAAATTGAGTTTGACGGAAAACAGTTCCTTTCACACCGTCTAAATAATGATTGATTACATATTGACGTACACGTGGGTCTGTTTCTGTTTTTAACAAATATTCTGTCAATAAGTTTTCATTTGTCGTTGATGCAATCTCTGCTAAGAAAATTGGATATTTTCCGTATGTATGATTTTGTGCTTGGTGTGTAAAATAACTATGCATGCTATGACCTAACTCATGGACTAATGTATAAAGTTGGTCGATAGAATCACGCCAGTTCATTAAAATATATGGTGCTGTGTCATATGAACCTGAAGAATAAGCACCTGTACGTTTGCCCTCATTTTCAATCCAGTCAATCCATCTTTCATCAAAAGCACGTTCTAATACAGAAAGATATTCTTCGCCTAATGGTGCTAATGCTTTTAATGTTGTTTCTTTCGCTTGTTCAATTGTATATTTTACGTCAACATCTTCTACTAGTGGTGTATACACATCATACATATTTAATGTTTCTAAACCTAATACTTTTTTACGTAAATTTAAATATCTTTGGAAAATCGGTAATTTATCATTAACGACTTTCACTAATGTGTCATACACTTCCTCAGGAACAAAATTACTTGATAATGCTTCTTGACGTGCTGATTTATAGCCACGAATACGTGCATTATAATTATGTCCTTTAACCGTTGTGCTTAATGTTGAAGCCAATGTATTTTTTACACTACCAAATGTTGTGAACATCATATTATACGCTTCTTGACGTAAAGCACGATTATTTGATTCTAATAATTGTGCATATAATCCATTTGTTAAGCGTTGTTTTGTGCCGTCTTCTGTTGTTACTTCACCATGTTTCAAATCGGCATTCATCAGTTGTGCTGCAATATCTCCTGATGCTTCCATCACTTCTGAAGAACCTGCAAGTAACGCTTCTTCTTTTTCAGATAATGTATACGCACGTTTACTTGTTAAACGTTCAAAGAAATGACGATACGTTGCCAATGTACTATTTGAACCAAAGTAGCTTTCTAATGTTTCTTCTGGTATTTCTAGAAGTTCTGGTGTAAAAGGTGCTGTTGCTTCAGCAAATTTTACATATACACCGTATGTTTTAGCAAACATTGCTTGATACTTACCATTAGCTGTATCTTGGTCTGCTTTTAAATGTGCATAAATATATGCTACTTCAATACGACGCTCAAATTTTTCAACCGTCTGCAAAGCATTCAATAATGACTCTGCGCTGCTGCCTAATGTACCTTTTAATGCTTTAATTGCATCTAAGTCCTGTTCTAGTGCAGCAACTTCTTTTTCTTGTTCTTCATCTGATTTAAAAATAAGGGTTAAATCCCACGTTAACGCTTCTTCTATTTCATGTCTTTTTACTTGTTCTGCCATGATATCACTCCAATCTAAATATAAAAAATTATATCATACTTATGCTACCGTATCAAAAGATTGCATTTTTCTACATACAAATACCCCGACAGATACATCTGTCGGAGTATGCTTATTTTTGTACTTCTTCTTTATAGTCACAATGACTACATACAATTTGTTTACCACCACGTACTTTTTTCTCAATGAGATAGGCGTTGTCTTTCGGACAATTTCTACCAACTGGTTTATCCCACGATACAAAATCACATTCTGGATAACATGAGCATCCATAAAAAATTTTATTTTTCTTTGATTTTCGTTCCAGTATTTCACCTTTTTGACATTGTGGACACGACACATCAATTTTTTTAACGATAGCTTGTGTATATCGACAATCTGGAAAATTACTACACGCATAGAACTTCCCAAATTTTCCGATTTTAATCACCATTGGACTACTACATTCTGGGCAGTCAAACCCAGCGGGTTCATCTTTAATATCAATTTTTTCAATATCTGTTTCGGCTTTTTCTAAATAAAGACTAAATGGTTTATAGAATAAATCTATAACCTCTTGCCACACACGTTTTCCTTCTTCAATATCATCTAAATCCGCTTCCATTTCTGCTGTAAAATGGACATCAACAATATTAGGGAAAAATGTCGTTATCAATGTATTGACAATACCACCTAATTCAGTAGGTTCAAAACGTTTTGACACAAGTTTTACATAATAGCGACGTTGAATGGTATCTAAAGTTGGTGCATATGTTGATGGGCGTCCCACACCATTTTCTTCTAATACTTTAATTAGTGTTGCTTCTGAATAACGTGCAGGTGGTTGTGTAAAATGTTGCGTCGGTTCAATATCTTTGCTTAGCACCACATCTCCAACAACTAATTCTGGTAATGTGAGTTGTTTCTCTGATTTTTTATCATCAGATGATTCTTCATACACTTTTAAAAAACCTGGAAACTTCACAACAGATCCATTCGCTTTAAATTGCACTTGGTTTTGCATTAACGTTGCTTGGACGGTGTCATACACAGCTTGTGACATTTGACTAGCCACAAATCTTGCCCAAATTAGCGCATATAATTTAAATTGTTCTTTTGTTAAATATTTTTCCAAACTCTCCGGTGTACGAAAAACACTGGTTGGACGAATTGCTTCGTGAGCATCTTGAGCTGCTTTACTATTTTTAGACGTCGCTTTCCCTACATATGCTTGCCCGTGGGTTTGAGTAATAAAATCAATCGCCTCTGTTTTGGCAACATCAGAAATACGTGTAGAGTCAGTACGCATATATGTAATCAACCCTACTGTCCCAGTACGACCAATAGACACTCCCTCATAAAGTTGTTGTGCTATCGCCATTGTTCGTCCAGTTCTAAAATTTAATTTGCGCACAGCCTCTTGCTGTAAACTACTCGTTGTGAATGGTAACGCAGGCTGTCTTTTTCTTTCTTTTTTCACAACATCCGTTACTTGATAATCTCTACTTGTTAGTTTCTTTTGAATATCTTCTACATCTTCTTTTGTTTTCAACTCTACTTTTTTACCATTTACACCATAAAATTGCGCTGAAAATACTTTTTTATCTTTTATAAATGCTCCAACAATTTGCCAATACTCTTTTGGCACAAACTCTTGAATATCTTTTTCTCTATCAATGATTAGTTTTAGAGCAACAGATTGGACACGTCCTGCACTTAATCCTTTTTTCACTTTCTTCCAAAGGATTGGTGAAATCGTGTATCCAACAAGTCTATCTAAGACACGTCTTGCTTGTTGTGCATCGACTAAACTCATATCAATCGGTCTAGGATCTTTAAATGCTAATTTAACAGCATCTTTTGTAATCTCATTAAACACAACACGAATATTATCTTTTGGATTTAACCCTAATAAATAAGATAAATGCCACGCAATAGCCTCTCCCTCTCTATCCGGGTCAGATGCTAAGTAAACCTTCTCTGCCTTATCCGCATATTTTTTTAATTCTTTAATTAAATCTCCCTTACCACGAATCGAAATATAGTATGGCTCATAATTGTTGTCAATATCGACACCCATCTTACTTTTAGGTAAATCTCTTAAATGACCTTTACTTGCCACTACTTTGTATTGTTTACCTAAATATTTTTCGATTGTTTTCGCTTTTGCTGGGGATTCTACTATAACAAGATTTTTGTATGCCATATATCCTCCTCAATTCTCTTCATGTACATTCTTTTTGTGTATACTTCATTTATAACGTCAAAGTCGTCTTTCATCTTATGCCATTCTTTTTATATTGTCAACGGAAAATGCATCAGACACTCTCATTTTTCTGTAAGCATTTACAGAAAAAGGTTGATTTTTTGTTATTTTTTGCTATAATAAGAGCATAGATTTCTGAGATGTACGTCATATTTCTAATGTGTTGACCTTACATATTTTTATTGATTTAGGGATCCTTTAGATACATGTGATAACAAGCCCTTTCACTTGGTAGTTAAATAACATTTACTTTGGAGCCCACCTGTTTTTAAGCAGGTTCAAGACAAAGAAATATATCAAACGGCATCACCGGATGTCTTTCAAGGGCGTTTGCCCTTGTTTTTTTAAATAAAAAATTAGAACTACATTATTGGATTTGGAGTGTATGATTATGAACAAAAAAGAAATTCGACATCAACTTATTCGTTCGCTTGTATTAGAAAACAGAATCAGTACACAAGTAGAATTACAACAAGCTTTACGTGATCACGGTATTAAAGTAACACAAGCAACTCTATCCCGTGATATTAAAGATTTAAACTTAGTAAAAATTTCTTCTGATGAAGATTCCCAATATGTCATACATAGCTTTACAAAAATCAAATGGGAAGAGCGTCTACGTTTCCATATGGAAGACGCACTTATCAATATTTTGCCAGTTCAACATCAAGTTGTCATTAAAACGATGCCTGGTGTTGCACAATCTTTTGGTGCCATTTTAGATGGCATTATGTTCCCCGAAGCGATTGCTACAATTTGTGGAGATGATACATGCCTTATCATTTGCAAAGACAATGAGCATGCTCTTCTTTGCTTCGATCGTCTAAAACAATACGCTCCACCTCACTTTTTTGAGTAACCAATCCAATAGTTCTATTGTAAAAAATAAAATCTTGATAAAGACATCTGCGATGTCTTTATCAAGATTTTTGTATATTAGTCAGGAACAACTACCGTTCCACCTGTTCCAGATACGACTGCTTCAATATTTTCTAATGAAGAAATAACCGCTTTTCCTTTAGGGAAGCTTTTTACAAAAGACATTGTTGCTTCCACTTTAGGTAACATACTACCTGGAGCAAATTGATTTTGAGTAATATATTCTTCTAATTCATTTAATGTCACTTCTTCAAGTTTACGTTGATCTGGTTTATTAAAGTTCACGTATACATTATCTACACCTGTTAACACAATAAACAAATCAGCTTCAATATCTGCTGCTAAACGTTGGCTTGCAAAATCTTTATCAATAACAGCTTCTACACCTTCTAATTGACCATTTGCACGTTCCACAACTGGAATACCTCCACCACCAACAGCAACAACAATTACATCATCTTTAACTAATTTTTTGATGACCTCAATTTCATGAATGCGTACAGGTTTTGGAGAAGCAACAACTTTACGGTATCCACGACCTGAATCTTCTTTATAAGTGTCGCCTGTTTCTTGTGCTGCAACTTTTGCTTCTTCTTCTGTTAAAAATGGTCCAATTGGTTTTGTTAAGTTTACAAATGCTTCATCTTTTTCATCTACGACAACTTGTGTCACAACAGATACAACTGGACGATTAATATTTTTTTCTTTTAAAATATTGCCCATTGCATTTTGTAACCAATAACCAATGCTACCTTCTGTCATCCCAACACATGTGTCTAATGGCAGTGCTGGATTTTTTTCAGAATGTGCAGCAGCTTGTTGTAACAATAAATTACCAACTTGTGGTCCATTTCCGTGCGTGATAACTAAACGATGACCTTCTTCAATCAATCTTACTAAATATTTAGATGTTTTTACTAGTGCTTCTTGTTGTGCTTTTGCCGATGCATCCGTTGATAAAATGGCATTGCCTCCTAAAGCAACTACAATTGTTTTACCCATATTATAATAGCCTCCTAATATCTTTATTCATGACACGCTAAACGATAAATAGCTTCAGCGTATATATCCATTGCGCGATAAATATCTGTTAATAATGTGCGCTCATTTTCTTGATGTTCTGTTTGAACAGTCGTTGGGAAAGAAGCTCCAAATGCCACACAATTTTTCATAGTACGTGCAAATGTTGCACCTCCAGATGATTTTGCTGGTGTCATATCACCTGTTTTTTCTTGGTAAACAGACATTAAAGTTTTGACTAATACACTGTCTAACGGTACATATAAAGCATTTAAGAAATCATATTGCTCATATATTAAATGATACATAGACGCTTTTTCTTTTAAACGTTCTACTAAAAAGTCAACATCGGCTAAAACTGGTATACGCATATCAATTCTGATTTCTGAATTTTTTGGTGTAATTGTTAAACCAGCAACATTAACTGTTAATGAACCACTTGGTTCATCTTTAATTTCTCCAAATAACTGACTTCCTGTGGCATCTTCTCCAATAGCTTCTGTTAAAAATGCCAGTGCATCATGAGAGATTTCATCATTCAATACTTTAGCTAAGCGAATAATCGCATTGATACCTTTTGGAGCATCTTTTGAATGTTTCGATACTCCAAGTACCGTAATACTTGTATCATCTTGACTATATTCATAGCCGTATGCATCAAGTTTTTCTTTGACACTTTGTAAATATATTCCACTATACAATGCTTTTGCAGGTACCACATTAAAAGCTTCTCCTAAGTGACAGTTAAAGTCTTGACTACCTTTTCCATGTAATTTCACTTGTAATAGACCTTTTTCAGCAAATGTTAACGGAAAAGATGAATCAGGAGCGAATCCCATTGTGGCACTCTCTTCTTTTTCGTTATATCTATTCAAGCAACGCCACAATGTTTCTTCATCTGTCCCAAAAATGAAACGTACACGTTTCGTAAACGTAACACCTGCATCAATAAGTGCTTTTAAAGCAAATAGAGCAGCCATAGAAGGTCCTTTATCATCTTGAACCCCTCGTCCATAAATCGTATCACCGTTGATAACTGCTTCAAATGGATTTGTCTGCCATTTACTTAGATCACCTGCAGGAACAACATCTAAGTGACATAAAACAGCTAAGCACTCTTGCCCTTGTCCGATTTCAGCGTAGCCATAATAACCTTTTGGATCTATATACGTGCGCATACCAAGTGATGCCGTAATGTCTAATGTTTTTTCTAAAACATCCTGAATAGCTTGCCCAAATGGTGTTTCATTTTCTCCTTCGTTTAAAACAGATGGATAACTTACGAGTGTTTTAATCGCATCAATACATGCTTTTTGATGTGTTTCTGTCACAAAGTTTTTCATGTTGTTTCTCCTTTACTTTAAATCATTGTTCCCAATATTAACAATAATATACTAACAACGACCACAATGACGATAAATTTACTTATAAATTTTATCCAAGTGCCTAAATCAATACGTCCTATTGCTAATGCTCCCATCACAATTCCAGATGTTGGTGCTAATAAGTTTAACACACCACTAGCAGATTGGAAAGCAGTGACCACTAATGAAGCAGGAACTTTGGCAAATTCGCCTAAAGGCGCCATGATACCTATAGTCGCTCCGGCTAATCCAGAAGATGACGGAATTAAAAATGACATTGGTAAATAGAAAATATATGTCAACACGATAAAGACTTGTGAAGAAAATCCACTTAAAAATCCTTCTGCTGAATGTAAGATTGTCGCAGAAATTTGACCGTCATTCATAATAATTTGAATACCACGAGCTACTGCACAAATCAAAGCAACACTTAATAAATCAGCTGCTCCATTCATAAAAGCTTTAATAAAGCGTTGTTCTCCCATACCAGATACAATACCGACTAGAACACCCATGAAAACAAACAACATCGTTACTTCTGGGAAATACCATTCACCTAATTCTAATGAATGTCCAAATATTTGCCCAACACCTGGGATATTTTGAATACCATTATTGATATCAACGAATAAATTGATACCGAATTTTGTCCATGGAATCAAACTTAGTATCATAATAATAAATGTCGCAACAAACACGCCCAATACATATTTTTGACGTTTTGTTAATGATTGTTGCTCTACTGATTCTCCAACTTTAAAGAATGCTAAATCATCTTCACGTTGTTTAAAGACATATGATTTTGTTGGATCTTTTTCAATTTTACTTGCATAACGATAAACGAACAGGATACCTAACGCTAATAAAACGAAGAAGAATATTAAACGTAACACAATACCATCAGCCACGCTAATATTAGCTGCATCAGAAGCAACACCTGTTGCAAACGGATTTACTGTTGAGGCTAAACATCCTATTTGTGACCCCACTAAAATAATTGCTACGGCTGTAATTGTATCAAATCCAACAGCTAACATAACTGGAATAAGTAGAGGATAAAACGCCATTGTTTCTTCCCCCATACCATAAGTTGTACCGCCTAAAGCAAATAAAAACATCAATATTGGAATAAGTAATTTTTCTCGTCCTTTGAATTTTTTAACAATTGAGGCAATCCCTACGTCTAATGCTCCTGTTTCTGTTACAACACCTAAAAAAGCACCAACCATAATAATAAAGAACGCTACTTTAATCGCTCCGTCTGTATGAATGGTATATTCTTTATCTGTTCCTTCATTGACAACAGTATCTTTTCCTAGCATGGCATTTACTGGTGCCATTAACACATCATAAGCACCTTGAGGTGTATTTTCTACTTTTTCGTATGTACCAGACATTACATTACCGTCAGCATCTGATTGATAACGACCTGCTGGAATAAACCATGTTAAAATAGCCATCAATGAAATAATAATCATTAAAACTGTATAAGAAGACGGCATTTTGAATCGTTTTTCTTTACTCATTTTATATCCCTCCCTAATCAAAAAATCGTTCTGGTTCTGATTTAAACTCAAAACCAGAACGATTTTGTTCCATTTACGATAAAAGATTAAACTTTATTCACAAATAAATTTCCTGCTGTTAATGCCATAATTGCTTTGATTGAGTGCATACGGTTTTCAGCTTGATCAAATTGACGAGCATATTTACTTCTAAATGCTTCATCTGTAATTTCCATTTCTTTTACACCAAATTCTTCAGCAATTTTTTTACCATATTCTGTTTCTGTATCATGGAATGCAGGTAAGCAATGTAAAATGATTAAATCTTCGTTATTTGCTTTACGTACTAAATCCATATTTACTTGATATGGTTGTAATAAAGCAACACGTTCTGCAAATTTATCTTCTTCTCCCATAGATACCCATACGTCTGTGTATAATACATCAGCGCCTTTTACAGCTTCATCTGCATTATCCGTAATTAACACATGTGCTCCGCTTTCTGTTGCGTATTTTTGTGCTAATGTAACGATTTCTTGCTCAGGGAATAATTCTTTTGGTGAGAAAATATGTATATTCACACCTAAAAGAGCACCTGTTACCAATAAACTATTGGCAACATTGTTACGACCATCTCCACAATAAACTAATGTTAATCCTTCAAGTTTACCGAAGTTTTCTTTAACTGTTAAATAGTCGGCAATCATTTGTGTTGGATGCCATGCATCTGTCAAACCATTCCATACTGGAACACCTGCATATTTTGCTAAATCTTCCACTACTTCTTGACTAAAACCACGGAATTCAATACCGTCAAACATACGACCTAACACTTTAGCTGTATCTTCAACTGATTCTTTTTTCCCTAATTGAATATCATTTTTACCTAAATATTCAGGATGTGCACCTAAGTCAATGGCAGCTGTTGTAAAAGCAGCACGTGTACGTGTAGATGTTTTTTCAAATAATAGAGCAATATTTTTTCCTTCTAAAAATTTATGTGGTACACCACGTTTTTTCAAATCTTTAACGTGTGCAGAAAAATCAATTAAATACTCTAATTCAGCACGTGTAAAATCTTTCTCTTTTAAAAAACTTCTTCCTTGAAATACTTGTGTCATTATATACTACCTCTTTCTTCTATTATATTAAATATCTTCACGAACTAATGGCATAGACATGCAACGAGGGCCCCCACGACCACGAACTAATTCACTTCCACGAATACGTAATAAACGAATGCCATATTCTTCTAATTTTTGGTTTGTCACTGTATTGCGATCATATACAACAACAACACCTGGAGCGATTGTTAATGTATTTGATCCATCATTCCATTGTTCACGTCCTGCTGCTACAAAATTACCTGCACCACAACGGATCAATGTTACTTTTTCAACACCTAGATTAACTGCTAAAATATGTTCTAAAGAGTCATGCTCTTCAACAATATGTAATCCACCTTGTCCGTCAGGTGTTACAGAAAAGACACGTAAATCTCCTTCAATTTCTGGATGAATAGTAAATTTATCGTAATCAATCATTGTAAACACTGTGTCTAAATGCATGAATTTACGATTATTTGCAAATTCAAACGCTAAAACTTTTTTAAATCCTAAATTATTATCAAATACATTTTTCATCAATTTTTCAATAGATGCTGCATCTGTTCTTTGAGAAATACCTACAGCTAATACATCTTTTGATAAAACTAATTCATCGCCACCTTCGATACGTGTTGTTTCTTCACGATTGTAAACAAGTGGTACTTGTGCATCTTTATATTCTGGATGATATTTGAAAATATATTTTGCATATAATGTTTCACGATTACGTGTTTCTGAGTACATGTGATTTAAAGAAACCCCATGTCCCATCGTCGCAAATGGATCACGTGTAAAATATAAGTTTGGCATTGGATCAATCGCAAATGGATAATCAGATTCAACTAAATCTGTCAAACCTTTATCTTTAATTTCTGGTAATTCACTTTTTTGTACTCCTGCCATTGTTTTTTCCACTAAAGTTTTATTATCTTCAATATTCAATAATAATTCGCGAATTGCTTCTTTTGTTTTTGCCCCTCTAATATTTGCTTCATTTAAATATTCATCAATAAACTGCTCACGAATTTCTGGTGTTGTAAGTGATTGAGCTGCTAAATCTTCTAAATAAACAACTTCGACACCTTCTGAGCGAAGAACGTCAGCAAATGCATCATGTTCTTTTTGAGCATCTTCTAAAAATGGAATATCATCAAAAAGTAATCTTTCTAAATAGTCTGGCATCAAATTTTCCAATTCTTTACCTGGTCTATGTAACATAACTTTTTTTAATTTTCCAATCTCTGAATATACGTGAATTGGTCTTTCATTTGTCATTGTTTTCTCCTCCTATTTGATTAAATCTGTTCTGTGGTTCAACCATGCTCCACTTCACACTCATATCATAGCCTTTTTTTATAGCGCTTTCTCGAATAATTTCTCAAATAATTTGCCAAGAATTTCTCATTTTTTAATCGTTTTTCCGTTTTATTCAAGAGGTATACAAAAATATGAAAGTTTATACATTATCATTTCTTTACGGAATAAATATTTTTCAATATAAAATTTGACTTTTTACTTAAATATCATTTATTCCAAAAATAAAATTATGCAAGAAATTGTATAAAATATTCTTGTTTTGTCACTTTTGTGCATAAAAAATTTTTTGATACTAGTATTGACGAAGAAAAATATCGATGCCATTTGTGTAATGTTCATAATATCTTTCAAACAAAGTTCATCATTCACAATATATACTATCCATAATAAAAAGGTGTTGGTAGCTTCCGAAAGGAAGCCACCAACACCAAAGATTATAAAATTAAAAAGAAGTACCTTTCAGCACTTCTTTTTAACTGCTAATATAAATTTTCTAAAAATACATTTCGATTCATATAAGTTAAACGCTTATGAGAGTAAGTAATAATATTTTTTCGCTTCAGGCGTTTCATGACTTGGCTTACAGTTTCCCGTGTCGTTCCACTTAATTTTGCCAATTCTAAAATAGTAATTGGAAACGGTAGAACACTTTCTTCGCCGCACACATCAAATAATAAAACAGCCAATGATTGTATCACTCTATCTGTTGCACTAGAGTTAATCATATTACGCAAACGCAATTCATGCAGTCTTAAAATTTGTGATAGCTTGCTACATAAAAATGCCATTTGTTCTGTTGATTTTAAACTAAATGTTTCAAATAACTCTCGAGGAATATAAAAACATTCTAAATCCGTAATTGCAACTGCCGTATAGTGATACTCTTCATCTTGAAAAACTCCCCCATAGGGAAACAAAGCTTCCGGTTTTACAAAATCTACATATAAATAGTTATCCGATGCATCATACTGCTCTATTCGTACGTAACCTGAATAAATTAGAAAAAACTTATCTCGTGTATCCCCAGTAAAAAATAAAATTTGATCTTTTGGAATACGACGATATTGAATGAATTTAGATAACTCATCAAACTGTTCTTGCCTAATATTTTTGAACGCTACATGTTCGCGAATAAACCTATACTGATCTTTCGTAATCATAGAAAATCCCCTCATTTATCTAAACTTATTTAAATTATTTTTTTAAACGTTCTACATCACGGGCAATTTCCACTTCTTCATCAGTTGGAATATTAAGTACTTTTACTTTCGCATTTGGTGTTGATACAACTTTTTCTTGTCCACGTAATGCATTTGCTTCTGGATCGATATCACAACCAAACCATGTTAATCCACCAATAACATCACGTCTTACTTCTGCTGAATTTTCTCCGATACCGGCTGTAAAGACAATAGCATCAACACCATTCATAGCTGCAATATAAGCCCCAATGTATTTTTGAATACGGTAAATAAACACTTCATATGTTGTTTTAGCATGTTCATTACCTTCTGCTGCTGCAGCTTCTACATCACGCATATCACTTGATACAGTTGATAAACCTAGTAAACCAGATTTTTTATTAGCTACATCAATAAATTCATTAACACTTGTCATACCTTCTTTTTCCATTAAGAATGGGATAAGAGATGCGTCAAAATCTCCTGCACGTGTTCCCATTGTAATACCCGCTAATGGTGTGAAGCCCATTGATGTATCAACAGATTTTCCACCGTTAACAGCTGTAATAGAACCGCCATTTCCTAAATGACATGTGATAATTTTTGTATCTTTAATATCTTTACCTAACATTGCTGCTGCACGTCTTGATACATAATTATGGCTTGTTCCATGTGCACCATAACGACGAGCACCATATTTTTCATAATATTCAATTGGCAAGCTATACAAGTACGCTTTTTTAGGCATTGATGTATGGAATGATGTATCAAATACCGCAACGCTTGTAATATGTGGTAATAATTTTTTGAAAGCACGAATGCCGGCAACTTCTGCTGGTTGGTGTAATGGTGCATATTCTGTTAAACTTTCAATTTGTTCAATAACTTTATCATCAATCAGAGCTGAATCTTTAAAGATTTCTCCACCAGCAACAACACGATGGCCAACTCCTGTAATTTCTTCATATTTTTCAACAATTTTTAATTCTAATAATGTATCTAATAACATTTGAACAGCTTGGTCGTGATTGTGAATATCTAAAACAAGTTTATGTTTTTCTCCATCTCCATAACTTACTGTAAATATTGAGTCTTTTAATCCAATTCTTTCTACTAAACCTTTTGCTAATACTGTTTCTTCAGGCATTTGAAATAATTGAAATTTCAAACTTGAACTACCTGCATTGATTGCAATTGTTTTTGACATGTTTTTTCTCCTTTATATCATTAAATTTTCTGAAATATTATACCACAAATTTGCAGATGTTTAAACTATTTTGCGAACGCTTCCGCCCATTCTCCAAATTTACTTAAGAAGTCTTGTACTTTCTCAATTTGTTTTAAAGGGGGAATTTCTCCGATAAGTACTTCATCTGCTTTTGTCGCTGTATCACCCTTTTTTTGAACAAGTAAAATAGCTTTCCTAGCAGAAGATTGTTTAAACATGGTTGCTGGTAAAAGTAAAAAGCCTTGCATATAATAATCGGTCGTTAATAACTGTAACAAATGGTGGCCTTGTGGTGTTTCAAAAACATTACTTGGTACAATAAAAATTCCCCAACCATTTTCTTCTAATAATTGCATACCATGTTCAATCAACACATGGTGTGCATACGTATGTTCATTACTCACACTTACTTTAAACATTTTAGCAATATCATCATGTGGATAATAACCAATAGGTAAATCAGAGACAATCATATTTGGTTTATCTACCAATAAAGGTTGGACGCTATCTTGATGCATAATTTTTGTATCATGTCCTTGAAGTTGCATAGACATAGCTAAAATACTCACTAATAACTCATCAACTTCAATAGCCGTTGATTCAATATGTTCATCTCCGAAATGATTTAATAAAGCACTTAATAAATTTCCTGTCCCAGCTGTAATATCCAATAATCGTATCGGCTTTTTGCTTAATGTATTCATAAAATACCCAATCAAAAATGCAATACTATCCGGTGTTATTTGATGATTTGATTGAATATTATCCTTTTGAATAGCTTGTAATAAAGCAAGTTGAATGGCTTTTCTTTTTTCTTCTTTTGTATATGCATTTAAATCAATCAATTGATATAACTGATTTAATGTTTGAATCGTTTCTTGACTTGGCAATCCATCTACTTGTTGAGCTTTTTGTTCAAACACTAAATTTTGTAATGTTTCAGCTAGCCCTTCTAAATAAGCTGTTTCTAAATCTGAAGATAATAATTGTGCAGATTGATTAAGAACATCATATAGTGATAATACATGATCTTTATCCGTCATGATTAACACATCCTTCCTTAAAAAAAGGCTGAAACGTTACCGCTTCAACCTCTAATTTCATTATTTAGCAGCTACTGGATAAACAGAAACTTGCTTTTTGTCACGTCCTAAACGCTCAAAACGTACGATACCTTCTACTTTTGCAAATAGTGTATCATCTCCACCACGGCCTACATTTAAACCTGGATGAATTTTTGTACCACGTTGACGATATAAAATTGCTCCACCTAATACGTGTTGACCGTCTGCACGTTTAGCACCTAAACGTTTCGCTTGTGAGTCACGTCCGTTAGAAGTAGAACCTCCACCTTTTTTGTGGGCGAATAATTGTAAATTCATTTTCAACATTTGGCTGCACCTCCTCGTTGGTTTCTTTCATCATTGAAATTGAACAAAATCAGGATATTCTTTACTAATCTCGCAAAGTCCTAAATAGAGATTTTCTAATAAAGTTTGCGTAATATAGTGTTGGTCGTTTGTTAAATCATCCAAAACTTCAACATACATATATCCACCAAATTCTTCTTCTATATCAATAATCGGCTGATATTTAGCAATGTGTTCAATGCCATTGCACGTTGTAATAGCTAAGGCTGATACGGCCGCACAGACAATGTCTTCTCCATGTTCGGCAAATTGTGCATGCCCCGTTATTTCAAACGATACCCATTTGTTTTTTTCGTTCTTTTTAAAGATAATCTGAATCATCTTGTCACCTGTTATTATGCGTTAATTGCATTGATAACAACTTTTGTATATGGTTGACGGTGACCTTGTTTACGGTGTGTATCTTTTCTACGTTTGTATTTAAACGTTACAACTTTCTTTTGACGTCCTTGTTTTTCAACAGTTCCTTCAACAGTTGCTCCTGATACGAATGGAGCACCAACTTTAACTGTTTCTCCACCTACGAAAACAACTTCATCAAAGACAACTTTTTCGCCAGCTTCTACGTTTAATTTTTCAACGTAAATTGCTTGACCTACTTCAACTTTGACTTGTTTACCACCTGTTTTGATAATTGCGTACATATTTGCACCTCCTTATTGTTCACTTAGACTCGCCAATGTACGTGCCTTTCGGTCTTTATAACGCTACATCGTGCGGTTGTAGCTGGTGTGCATACAACAGTGTTATTCTAACAAATTATGATGAGAAAAGCAAGAAAAACATTTGAGTATTTCTGTGTTACTAATTATGTTTTTTGTCAATTACTTTTTGATAGGCTAATCGAGGTGTTTGATCATCAACAAAAATAATCCCACATTTTACATACGCTCTTTTTTCTAATAAATGTTGCATAATACGGTTATCTTCATGCGTATCAATACGAATATTATCAATTTGTGTTTCACAGTAATCTAAAATGTCGTTCAATACACCTTTTCGCTGTCCACTACTGGCAACACGGTGAATAACACCATAAGGCTCATCATTCAACCAGTTTCCATGATAAATAGCTCGATAGTATATATCTGGTTCAATCATAAAAGCAAATACTCCACAAATCACATCTTTTTCAACAAGCAAAAAACATCTTTTTTGTCGAATGTCTTCTTTTATTGCATCAATCGGTGGGCGATTATCTTTCCATTGATTTGGATTACCCGATTTTTTCATTTGTTCTCTTGCATAGGCATAGATGTTTAAAATTTGTGGTAATTGTTCCACTTTAGCGTGTACGATTTTCATATCAACATCCTTTTACCATATTTATTAGTTCTTGATGTATCGTACCTGACGATGCAATAATTGGTGTTTTTTGTAGTATATTCAAATCTGTTCCTGCTGGCTGTGTGCATTTACCGCCAAGTTCTTTAATCATCATAGCACCTGCTGCAAAATCCCAAGAAGGTAAAGCACATGATATATATGCTCCATATTTCCCTGTTATCACGCGGATAAATGATTGGGACGAACAGCCTATCACACGTACTGATAACGCCTTTTTCATTATCTCTTGATAAACAGGTATATCTAACGCACTTGAGGATATGCTAATCACGGCATCTTTTAATAATCCACAATCTAAGGGTTGTAATTTTTCTTCATTACAGTACACACCTTGCCCTGCTATCATGTGATACAAATGACTTTTAGCAACATCATATATGTATGCCAACGTTCCTTGTCCATTGATGTATAAAGAAATCGTAATGCCATAATTTTCTTTTTCTTTCACATAATTTAATGTACCGTCAATGGGGTCAATAATCCACACATATCCATTCATGGACGTAATATGTGTATCATCTTCTTCTCCTAAAATATGATGCGTTGGATAATGTTTATAAATATACGCTATAAAAGATTCTTGAATGGCTTTATCTATATTTGTGACTAAATCTGATGCCGATGTTTTTGTATCAACAGTAAGTCCGTCCTCTAAACCCTTTTTCGCCATTTCACCAGCTTGTTTTATCCACGCCTTTATTTCTTGGTGTAATTGCTCTATCATTTCATTTCTCCATATATATCTTTTTAGGTGTTTCTTGTGCTTTCTTCCATACTTTATATAATGAATAGCCTGATCGTTTTTCAAAAGTGTTACCTAGTTGCTTTTCCTCACTTTTAGAAGGGACAACTTGTTTAAATGCTTGATACGCTTTTAAGAATACCTGTGTATCAACACCTTTTTCGTACGCTGATTCCACCGCATTAAACAATGTGATGACCGTTGTCATTTCCTGTTGCGTCCATGTATAGTCTATTGGATACTCATATTGTTGTGTCATATCATTCTTCCTTCATCATATTTATGTTTACTAGTTTTCATATTTATTATAGCATAAATAACCAAAATAAGAGAGAGTAAACCCATTATAAAGAAGAAAGCATTTACCTGCTTACCATAGTGAAACAAACCATTCATACGAGAAATAGCAGCTACTGTTTTGAATAAACATTCACGATGTGATATTCAGTTTAGAGATACCCTGATTCATCTTTACCCCCTACTAAAAATACCACAAGATAATATTTAATCATCTTGTGGCACACTATATTTAAATCATCTCTAATCATGATGATATGTATTGTATACTTCCTCCACAGGTAATTTTTCAATGTGATATACTTTGAACAACTGTGGTATAAATAATAAAACCAAATATAACAATAAAGAAACTCCCATATATACGGAGTATTTTATATCTCCTATATGACCGAAATAATAATCAAACAGAACTTTGAATATACTTAAAATGATTACTATCCTTCCATAAAACGTATTATCAGACGTAATTATTAGTTTGTCGTACGCATTCACCAATACTTTTTTAGAATATCCATGCCAACTTGTTACTTGCAATGTTTGTGTGGGGACTGTTACAAGTAGGGGTTTATCTCCTTTGTAAGATAATTTGTCGCCATTATCTAGAGTCAATGTATAGTTAACTGTTGGTGATTCTTTGAATATAAGTACATTTTCTTCAGTCGTTTGCACATGTTGGATTGGTGTCATAATATACATCATCTGTCTAAAGAAAAACCAAATTCCCAAAATGCCTAATATGACAAACCAATTTGCTCTTAAATCTCGAATCTGGATACCCGCAGCAACAAGAAAATAACACGCCACTGTATATTTTTGTGAAATAAAAAGTGTATCTGTTTGGTCTAAAGGAGTAGCTGTCGAGCGACCAAATAGCGTCTTAACATAAATCTCTTTTGCGTCTGTTTCAATCGTTTTAGAACATTCATGTGGTGCTATTGTTGCAATTTTAGTATCTGTTTGATTATCATAAATATGGCATGATATATGATTTAATTCAAATACTTTTTGTTTTATAACGGTAATTGTACTCATTTATATACCTCCTTTTTACTTTTTAAAAAATTTTTTATTTCACTTTAGATAGTTTAAACCCATATAAAAAGGCGAGTGGCAATGATAATAAAAAGCCAATAAAAAATAATGGATTGATATATGATAAGAATATAAATGTAAGTGGTACATAAGATAATGCTGAGCGTTGTAAAATAAACACGTCTCCTTTTATTGCCTGAACAGCTCTACAACGAGAAAGAATATGTCGAATATGTATTACGACACTTTCCATGTCAGATATATAAAATACATTATGATTGGCTAGTAAAACACCAATTTTTTCTTTATTACCATATATATTAAAAGTTGTATAAGGGTTAGATGTTGAAATTAAAATAGAGTCTTTTTCTTCAGTTTTGTAAGTATTACCTGCATAAGTTAATTCATAATTTTCAAAATAATTTATGACTAATATAAATAACATAAACAGGATACCATATCCTTTGGAGAATTTTTTTGAAATCACATAAATAGCATAAATAGCAGCAAATAATACAAACAATAATCTATTCTGATATGATAAAAAGAGTATATCTCCATTTTCAATAGAACATTTTCTTCCTCTTCCTAATATCGATGCAACATAAACACTATTTGCATTTGTTTCGAATACTAATTCTGTTTGACGTTTATGAATGGTCGCAATTTTTTTCTTTGTTTCACTGTCATAAACATGACAAGATAGTGCTCTTAACCAAAAACTCATATCATCTTTTTTAATAATCACTTTGTTCATCGTTTCTTCCTCCTAATCTATTCTTTTTAATAAATAATAATGGCAGTATATAAACAAGATAGTGAATAACATCACTAAAAAAGCAATACCATAAATCCACCATTCTTTTATAAATAACTGCATGAATAAAAGAAATACTCCTTCAAGAAGTCCATACATAGCATACAACCCCATCACTTTTGAAACATGCAAATGCATATCCTTTTGAACTTGAATACGATTACTTCGTCCATAAAAAGAGCGAATACTAATTATCTCTACATCGTCCTCTAATGCAATCTCTTGTTCATCTTTTAAGCTTTTCAAACACTTAATACGTTGCTTTTTATTTTCATCATAGATACTATAAAAATAACTTTCTTTAGGTATCGTTTTATCGACTGTTAATTTAATATTTTTCATCATTACACACCTTTTTCCTTATCATGATTATACTACTAAAAAACAGCTTTTTAAAGCGTTTTCCAAGAAATCATACTTTAGTTGTATCTCCTATCAAAAATTGTGCTGATGAGAAAAACTCATCAGCACAATTTTACTATTTTCTCTGTTTATGATATAACCAAAAACAGCTCATCATTAAACTAATGCCTACTAATAAGAATACTTCTGTTCCAATAAAGCTACCTGTTTTTGGAAATTCGCCAACTTTAACATTTTTGATACGAATATTCACAATATTTTCCTGTTCGTTCTTATCAATAAGGACAATATCTTTATATTTTTCAGATACAATAATATTTCCCGTTTCAGAAAGTGTTATTGGAATTGCTTCAGATAATATTTGATACTCATTTGGTGCAATTTCTTCATGAATATAGTAAGTTCCCTTACCAAATCCCCTATTTTGATTATCAAATTCAAATTCTCCAGTTGTCAGCGTAGCAATTTGTCCATTATAAACACTAGCTTGTTTATCCGCACTTTGTTTTATTGAAAAACGTGCATTTGGTAATAAAGCATTCGTCGCCGCATCTATTTTTATCAATTTTATGTGATATGTTTGTTCATCATTTTTATCAATAATCGTCAATCCTTGCGTATCACTTTGATTTTCAAAAACGTGACTATCCGATTTTTTTAGATGTGCCGTACCGTCCTCTGCAATTAGTACAGGGTATTTTTTATCGTTTAACTGATAACCAACTGGAGCAATGACTTCTTGAAGATAATACATACCTGGTTTTAATGAATGAAATTGCACATGTCCTTGTTCATCGGTCGTTTTATCAATACCAATTTGTGTAATTTGATCCTCCTTATACAATCTAAATGTTGCCCCTTGCAATAATTGATGTTCATTTTGTGTATTTTTCTTTATAACATCAAAATGATAAAGCTGTTTACTATTTTTTATATGTAATTCAAGATTTAATTGATGATTGGTTAAATTAGCATATACAGCATTATGTTCACTTGTTTGTTGAATTGTCCCATCAGTTTGTACCGTAAAAGTAATTGGTTTAGATAATAAAGTGTAGCCAGTAGGTTGTGTCACCTCAGTTAATGTATATTCTCCAGGAGATAAATGTGTAAATACCATAGTGCTTGCCGAGAACATCTCCCCTTGTCTAACACGATATGTCTCTGTTTGATTGGCTAATTCAAAAACAGCACCAGATAAAAGTTGATTGGTTAAACTATCTTTTTTGACAACTGTCAATGTTGTGTCTTTAGAATTTGGAGAACGTCTATTGATAATTTCTTGAAGATGTTCACTTGTATAAGTATGCCCATCAACAGTCGTATTTCCTTGATCATCAACCATTAATGCATGTTCTGTATCATCTCTTTCAAATCCATTTGGTGCTTTTATTTCTTTAAAAAAATAGGGAATATTTGGATATAAATTGTCAAAAGTCACCAGTCCATTTGTTTTATCTGACGTATATGTTCCTAATGTGTTTTTTCTTTTTTCTCCAGAGGGTAATATTTCTTCGTCATATAAAAGAAATGTAGCCGTCTTATTTATCATCGGTTGTGTATATCCGTCTATTTCTTCAACCTTTTTAAACGAATAAGAAAAGACATTTGGATAAAAAATATGTCCCTCTTTATCTACAGGTTTTGACGCAGCAATAATTTTATAGGGTTCCGCTGTTCCTGAACGGAAGGCGGCATACGCCGAATTTAAATACATATTGTATTGAGGATTTGGCATTTTTCTTGTTTTAACACGTGCTACAACAGCTTTTGTCCCTAAATTTTTCTTTATAAAAAATGCAATTTGATAATTATTTTTTATCGTTTGTACATGACCGTTATCATCATAAAAACTTGTGACTGTTAAATCTTGGTTCCCTTTACCTAATAAATCCCTCTTAGCAGCAGGACCAAATTCAATTTCTAATTCCGGTGTATCAGGTTCTCGATTAGGAAATAATGCTTTTTTTGTACTTCCCACATAGCCACCTGGTGCAGAATCTGCTATAAAGACTTGTACATCTTTTTCTAAACTAGACGCATCATTCCCATGGTATAGGGGAATGTCTTTATTTAATACCTCCCAAAAACGACGTTGGTTTTGTCTATGTAGATTTGAATCTCTATTCCAACCAGCCGAATTAAACACAAGTTCCCAAACAATATAATCAGCTCCCTCTTCAACAATACCTTTTCCAATTTGAGGAGAAACATTGGCTGATACTGTATCATCATAGTGAACAAGCGTTCTATTTTTTAATTGAGAATGGCATAACGTTGAAGAAAAAGTATTTGTCGTCTCAAATACTAATGGACCTTCCCATTTATTCGCATTCCCTTGACGTAAATCCCCTGTTGTTGTCGGTTGAATACCACCAAAGTAATACTCTCTATCTTGTTTCGGTTTTCCCCCATTCACAGAAGAAATATTTTCTTTATTTTCATGAGCTCCTTGTAATTCAAAATAACCCAAATAATCGACAGGAGAAACACCATTTTCTGTGACAACGAATTTAAACTCTCTATCCGCTACATGATAAATTTCAATGGCTCCTTTTTTGTCACCAATATCTAGTCGTTCATACACTTTAGATGCATCAGGTGTATGCCCAAAAAAGATAGTTTCTGGTAAAGTCACGGAAAACGAATCTCCCGCATGAACATGTGCAGGTACTTTAAAATCAAACCTCAAATTCCCACCCCAACCAGTCCAAGTTTTTGATGTAAACCAGTCGATTTCTAAGTCGTGTACTTTCGTCACACCATACATATTGCATGCCGTTTCTGTTATATTCGGAGTTTCTTGATTCTCTTCTTTATTGGCAAAATAATAGTGCAATGTATTATTTTCAACACCATAATAAGAAAGATAATACCCATCAGGTACATTTTCATTCACCTTATAAAGATGCCGATGACGTCTACCTGATGTATCTACATCAAATTTATCAATATTTTCTAAAACATATTCCGCTTCAGAGGGAGGTAAGATTACATGTTCAAAAAGATTATTATTTTTAAGAATGTCATAACTCGTTTCAACGGGTCTAGATTCATTTTCCCAAATTTTACGAATAGATAAATCTGTTTTTAAAGATTCCAAACTTGCATTTGGTATACAATGCTCTTCTTTTTCATTTGTAATATGTGTTATCACTTCTGTTTGAACAATCCAACCACTCGGTATGTCCGATACCGTAAAATTCGTCGTCGTTTCTTCTTCAACTCTATCTAAAACGTATGCATGTGCATCATGACTGGGTTTATAATAATAAACTTTCATACTAACCGGTTCTTGCGAGTGATCAGGCGTCATATTAAATGTTGTCGTAACCGGTACAGATTCTGTATTAAAATAAGAAGATGTCCATCGAACAGACGTTTCTGACAGATACTCTCCTCCTAATAACTGTTTATTTTCTAATAAGGAGTGTGATACAGGAGCATCTTGTCTAAGCGTTAATAAGTCTTTATCATCACCAGATAAAAAAACTCTAGAAGAGGCAGGTAAGTCAAACTGTTTATCTTGTTCTAACACTATTTTTTGACCATTATAAGTTACTTCTACACCCTTTTTCACAAGTACTGATAAATTCGTATAAAAATCAAGAGCATAGTTATCACGTATATCTAAGACTGGCGTTTCAATAATATATGTATAATTACCATTGTTAACATCCGTTGTGACTTCTTCTGTTGAATTTAATAAATCAGATGTTGTCGTATGTATAACCGTATCAGTAATATCCACACCATCTTTTTGAATAGAGGTAATAACAGGTTGCCCCAATCCTGAATCTTTTGTTGTCGTAAAATAAGTTTCTAATTTTTGGACTTGCGTCACTTGTTTTATACCCGTTAAGTGCGTTTTATACTCCCAAATAATACGAAATGTCCCATCTTCATGCCTTACAATTTCTTTTTTGATAAGTTCTGAACGTTGTTCAAGATTTTCCAGTTTTATTGGAAATGCAAACTTACCAAAATCAAAAAATCGTGTCGGTATACTTCCCCACCAATTTGTGTTATCAGAGTGCGCTACATTCACTGAATAGGCCATACTTCCAAACAACTGTGCTAAACTCCACATGATTAGAACCATTCGCTTTATTCGTTTTTTCACGTCTGAATCTCCTTTTGGCTATTGATTTTACACCCATAATCTCCCTGTATAAAAATCAATTTTTAAATATAGTATCCATTATCACTTGAGAGATGCTCTTTGTCAACTCCCCCAAAGATTTCTACTTTTTCCACTTATACAAAACGTCATTATATTTATACATAAAAAATATGGTTTTTAAATAAAAAAGGTAGTAAATAGCAAACGCTATTTACTACCTCAGACTGTTGACAATAGCGATAAAAAATCCAACGTATTTTTCCAGTTTTGAAAAATACGTTGGATTTTACATTTAAAAATGATAAATAAAGAACTATATTGTAAAAAATGGCTATCTCTCGTGAGTAGGATTGCCATTTTTTTCATGTTTTGGGCAGCACAAGATAACCAAGTGTACTGCTGCATCTTGGCTACTCCTCTATATTGTGCAAACCGATACCCATGATTTTGTTTAGAGTCTGCAAAGCTACGCTCAATCGTTTCTTTCCGTCGTTTATATAGTGCTTTCCCAAACGTAGATAATCGACGTTCACGACATCTATCGTATACATCAGCATCTATCGCTCGACGTAGTATCCGTTTATTACTGTTATCGCTTATACGATACTGCTTATATCCTTGTCTATCAATGTTTCTGTAGGTGTAAATTTCTCCCGTACGTGTATCCGTAAAACAATCTCTAGATGAATCATAGCGAAAAAACTTATGGTCAGGATTGCGATGAAAACGTCTATACCCAATCACAGAAAATATCTTTTTCTCTTCTAAAAATTTTAAAATGTCTTTTTTATAATA